>CAIJME010000221.1 GCA_903821625.1 uncultured Sphingobacteriales bacterium
GTATTTAAAAATAGAGTGTTCAAGCAAAATCTGCTCAATTCTTTATTTGACACATCCTTAACATTAATAGCCGTTTAAACCTTTAACTTTGATACTTCTTAAATAAAAGCAATTAGACCACATGCGGGGACATGCATTTTCAAAATTTATTCCGAACGAGCTTCCAAAAGGAGGTTTTGATGAATTATTGAAACTATTTCTCGAACTGCTCAATTATACAGCAGGTGATGCGAATGAGGCTATTACCTGGCTAAACGAACTTGACAAACAGTACAAACTCACTAACGATGAGTATGGGATGGGCGATTTTATCGAAGACCTTAAAAAGAAAGGCTATTTGGGGGATGACGACAATAACCCTGGAGGTTTCAAAATAACTTCAAAAACTGAACAAAGCATTAGAAAGTCTGCACTTGAAGAAATTTTTGGTCAGCTGAAAAGATCTGGAAAAGGAGGCCACAACACAAATATTTCAGGCATCGGTGAAGAAAAAAATGCAGATAGAAGAGAATATCAGTTTGGCGACAGTGTTGACCAAATTGACATGACCGCATCTATACACAATGCACAAATCAATCATGGTATTGGTGATTTTTCAATGACTGAAAAAGATCTTGAAGTAGAAGAAAAAGACTTTAAAACCATTACCTCTACTGTGCTGATGATTGATATTTCTCATTCGATGATTTTGTACGGAGAAGATAGGATTACCCCTGCAAAAAAAGTAGCGATGGCACTCGCAGAACTGATCAGAACCAAATATCCCAAAGACACCCTGGATATTGTCGTATTCGGTAATGATGCCTGGACCATTACCATTAAAGAACTGCCTTATTTACAGGTAGGGCCATATTATACCAATACCTATGCAGGTCTGGAACTTGCCGTCGATTTATTAAGGAGAAGAAAAACTCATAATAAACAAATATTCATGATCACCGATGGTAAACCTACCTGTTTAAAGGAAGGCAACAAATACTATAAGAACAGTGTGGGATTAGACCGCAAGGTGGTTAATAAAACCTTGAATATGGCTGCCCAGTGCAAACGTCTTAGTATACCTATAACTACTTTCATGATTGCACAAGACCCTTATTTACAGCAGTTTGTAAGGCAGTTTACTGAAATAAATGGAGGAAGGGCATTTTACAGTTCACTTAAAGGACTGGGAGAATATATTTTTGAAGATTACATTAAGAACAGAAGAAGAACAATTAGATAGAATTTCGATTTATGAATTTGCTGAAGATAAATACACTTAAAGAGCTCCGTAAATCCGGATATGTTTCCCGTTCAGTTAAAGAAGAACTGCGCGAGAACTTGATCAGGGAGCTGAAAAATAAAAACACCGTTTTAGAAGGCATCATTGGTTATGAGGATACCGTTATTCCTGATCTTCAAACTGCCATTTTATCTCAGCATAATATTTTGCTTCTGGGCTTACGAGGTCAGGCAAAAACACGTATTGCACGATTGATGATCAATTTATTAGATGAATACGTTCCTTATATTGAAGGTTCCGAACTATTTGAAGATCCTTTAAATCCTATTTCTTGGTTCGGACATCATATTTTAGAAATTAAAGGAGAAGATACTCCAGTAGCATGGCTACATCGATCTGAACGATACACAGAAAAACTGGCGACTCCTGATGTTACTGTGGCCGATTTAATTGGCGATGTTGACCCAATCAAGGCAGCAACATTAAAACTAACGTATTCAGACGAGCGTGTGATCCATTTCGGATTGATTCCTCGTGCCCATAGAGGAATTTTTGTGATCAATGAACTTCCTGATCTTCAGGCGCGTATTCAGGTTGCGCTGTTTAACATTTTACAGGAAAAAGACATACAAATTCGAGGTTTTAAACTTCGCCTGCCTTTAGATATTCAGTTCGTTTTTACTGCGAATCCGGAAGATTATACCAACAGAGGATCTATTGTAACACCTTTAAAAGACAGGATAGAAAGTCAGATATTAACCCATTACCCTCGCAGCATAGATATTTCAAGGAAAATTACGCAACAGGAAGCCAAAATCACTGCTTCGCAACGTTCAAGTATTGAAGCCGACGGACTGGTTAAAGATTTGGTCGAACAAATTGCCTTTGAAGCCCGTGATTCTGAATACATCGATAAAAAATCAGGAGTTTCGGCAAGGCTTACTATTTCTGCCTATGAGAATCTGATCAGCAATGCAGAAAGAAGAATGCTATTAAATGGTGAAGAAAGTACTTTTGTCAGAATATCGGATTTTTTAGGAGTGATTCCAGCAATAACTGGAAAAATCGAACTTGTTTATGAAGGTGAGCTAGAAGGCCCAAGTAAAGTTGCCAATATTCTACTAGGCAAAGCAATAAAAACGCTTATGATCACCTATTTCCCAGATCCAGAAAAATTAAAAAAGGCAAAATCTATCAATCCTTACGCTGACATTATTAGTTGGTTTGCTGCAGGAAATACGATTAGCCTTGTTGATGATTTATCATTAGGAGAGTATAAAAAATCATTAGAGTCTGTTCCAGGCCTAAAAAATGTAATAAAACAATTCCATCCGCGTCTAAGCGATAACCAGAAAGTATTACTGATGGAATTCCTGCTTCATGGCTTAGCCGAATTCTCCTTAATCAATAAATCTTTTCTGGATAAAGGATTCAGTTTTGCAGACATGTTTAACAGCTTGTTTAGCCCGGAGTTTAAAGATGATGAAGACGAGGATTACAATGATGATAAGGGACGATATTAATATCCCCCGTTCTCAGATAAAAAATAATTAATAAATGGGAAATCGGATTTTAGGATTAATAGCAATCAGCATTCTGTTGATATTAATTGATATTTATATTTACAAGGCTATTCGATCAGTAAGTTGGAAATGGAAGAATAACAAATACTTATCATTCACTTATATTTGGTGGGGGTATACCTTGTTACTGATCATAGGCGTATTTATCAGTATATTTTTTAATATTAAATTCCTCCTCCGATCCATCATTTTGGTTGTTTTCTTTTTGACCTTCGTGTCTAAAATATTCATTCTTCTATTCTTAATTACTGATGATCTGCGCAGGAGCTTTATCTGGATCAAAAGAAAGCTAAAAAGCAAACCTCGCGGTGAGAAAAGTATGGATAGTACTTATCAGCAAGCTATTCCAAGATCAGAATTTATAATCAAGGCGGGAACGCTTGTTGCCGCATTACCATTGGCATCCTTAACCTACGGTGTTGTTTCTAGTGCCTACGACTATCGTATAAAACGAAAAACACTTTTTTTACCAAACCTTCCTAAAGCTTTTGATGGAATTACTTTAGGCCAGCTCTCTGACATACACTCAGGAAGCTTTTATGATAAAAAAGCCGTATTGGGCGGTGTAGAAATGTTACTTAAAGAGAAACCTGAACTTGTTTTTTTTACTGGTGATCTGGTGAATAATTTGGCATCAGAGATGAGAGATTATCAGGATATTTTCTCAAAAGTAAAAGCCCCACTGGGAGTATATTCTATTCTTGGCAATCATGATTATGGAGATTACTTTTTCGGAAAGGGAGGCTCAGCTGCCAAATCTAAAAACCTAGCTGATGTCAAGGTAACTCATAAGAACATGGGATGGGATCTTCTACTAAATGAAAACAGGAGAATAAAAATAGAAGGTGAAGAAATTGCAGTTCTAGGTATTGAAAACTGGGGAGTTGGCAGATTTGCAAAATACGGGCAAATGGACAAAGCGATCAAAAACACAGATGATGTTCCGGTTAAACTACTTTTATCGCATGATCCTTCGCATTGGAGGGCACAAATACTTCCTCAATATCCACAGATTGATGCCATGTTCAGCGGGCATACGCATGGAATGCAATTTGGGATTGTTACCGAAAAATTTCAGTGGAGCCCTGCTCAATATGTTTATAAAGAATGGGCCGGACTTTATCAAGAAGGCGCTCAGCAATTATATGTGAATGTTGGATATGGCTTCTTGGGCTATCCTGGCCGGGTAGGCATGTTACCTGAAATTACGATATTTGAATTGCGGCGGAGCAATTCATAATCTGATTCTGGGTTCAATATATGAACAAATACCTCAGGCATTCCCTAGATTTTTTATTGTTTAGCAATATTTTTATTGCTTTATGTGCAGTATCTCAGGGCATGGTTACTTACTGGCTCATACAGGCCAAACCTGATAAATATGTATTAGGCCTCTTATTCTGTTCTACCTTGGCTCTCTACAATTTTAGCATACTCCAATCAAAACCCGAAAAACCAGAGAATTCACGATTCCAAAGAGTAAGATGGATATTTTCACATTATCGGCTAATGATCACCCTGACGATCATTTCAGCAATCGCAATAATCCCATTGAGCTTTTTTTTGAATACTTCTTCCAAAATACTTCTCATCGGATTAGGACTTATATCTATTGCTTATAACCTGCCCATTTTCTCAATTGAAACTAAACGATTTAGCCTTCGCAATATTCCTGGGGTCAAGCTTTTTATTATCGCCATGGTTTGGGCAGCAAGCTGTGTATTACTCCCAATTCTTGAAATAGACGGGAATAGTTCATCAATAATTACAGTAAATGAAACGATACTCTTATTATCAAAGCGATTTTTCTTCATTGCCGCGATTGCAGTTCCATTTGATATAAGAGATATTTTTCAGGATAAAAACAACGAGATAAAGACCATTCCCGTAATTTTTGGTGAAAAAAAATCATTGATGATATGTCAATTATTACTGGTATCCTACCTATTATTGTTGTTTAGCTTTACTAAAAGGATGGACGGAGATTTTTTAGCACTCAGCCTAACCATTTTTTTATCAGGCTGGCTTATTTTTAAATCGAAATGGAAGAAAAATGAATATTATTACTTTCTTTTTCTGGATGGAACAATGATCCTCCAACTAATTATGCTACTTATATTCAGTACTATTCCATTATGAAGAACATTAATATTATTTCCTTAAACATTCTTGGCAAAGCTGAGCTTTTGGTATCAGATCATCAAAAAGCGATGACTGCATTTAGAAAAATAGCCATTCAAACTGAAGGAATTGAATTAGAACCTACAGGTTTTTCTGGGGATATGGTTAAGGATACTAAACACCACGGCGGAAATGATAAAGCAATATGCTGCTATAATTCCGACCATTTTGAGAAATGGAAAAATGAGCTGGGATTCGACCTTAAACAGGGAGCATTTGGCGAGAACCTGACTTTGCAAGGAGAAAATGCGCATGAGCGCCATGTTTATATCGGCGACCGCTATCAATTAGGCGAGGCAATAGTAGAAGTTTCCGAACCCCGCGGGCCATGCTATATGATTGGCATCAGGTATAACTATAAGGAATTTCCAGTGCACCTTCAAACATCTGGGCTTACCGGCTATTACCTAAGAACAATCCAACCGGGCTTTGTTAAAAAAACTGATCAACTGGTCCACCTGAGTTCACACCCCGAAAAAATATCGGTCATGGATGTGAATCATGTACGCTATCACGATCAAGAAAATAAGGAATGGATTCAACGCTTAGTTAACCTGAACGAGCTTACTGAGGAATGGCGAATGATGTTTGAAAAGAGACTTGTCAAATTATAATTTAAGCCAATTAGCAAAAAGGAGTACCAGGTACTGACCTCCTTTATTATGAAAGAGTTATTTATTCAATCACAAACTTATAGCCTACTCCACGCACAGTTTGCATAAAATGAGGCCTATCAGGATTGCTTTCAATTTTTT
Source organism: uncultured Sphingobacteriales bacterium (assembly GCA_903821625.1). Lineage (GTDB taxonomy): Bacteria > Bacteroidota > Bacteroidia > Sphingobacteriales > Sphingobacteriaceae > Daejeonella. The sequence goes on from CAIJME010000221.1 coordinate 5,742, forward strand.
TACGCAAGCGCACAATATGCATGTCTAGTGTTCGAGTATTCACATCAGAGTTATAGCCCCAAACAACCATCATTAACTCATCACGATTGATAACAGTATTGGCATTTTTTAAAAAATAAAGCAGAATCCTATTTTCAAGAATGGTGAGCTCAATCTTTTTATTTTCGCGCAACAATGAATGCGTGTTCGGATGATGTTCCATATTGCCGAACTTATAGACTTCAGATTTTTCGTTATTGATTACAAATTTAACCTTGTTGTCAATTAAAGCAACCAAAACATCCATGTTAAATGGTTTGGTCACATAATCTGAAACTCCAAAACTGTAGGCATCAATTTTATCAATATCCTGCGACTTGGCAGTAACCATGATGATTAAATTATCAAAACCTAGCTTTCTAACATTCTGACAAACTTCAGAACCTTGTCTAGAAGGCAACATCCAGTCAAGCAGTACAATATCCGGCTGTTCCGTCATGATCAACTCCTCTGCAATCTGCCCGTCTGAAGCATCCACTACTTTATAGCCCTCGGCCTGTAGACGATGTACTACCAGGAATTTTAAATTCTCATCATCCTCAATAACGGCAATCTTAATTTCTTTTTGCATAATTATATCTCATAAGGCAATTCTATTGTAAACTCAGATCCCTTTCCAACAACACTCACCACTACTATTGATCCGCGCATAAATTTAACTAGTTCTTTACAGAATGCTAAACCCAAGCCCACACTTCCCTGCTGGTTATATTCATTTTGAACTCTGAAAAATTTTTTAAATATGTTACTAATATCCTTGGCTGGAATACCGATTCCATGATCTGAAAATTTGAAAACAAGCTGTTTTTTAACTTTCACAATACTGATTTTTAAAATTTTTTTATCGGGTCTTGAGTATTTATAAGCATTGTCAATCAGGTTTTGAAAAATACTCCCCAATAATACTGGATCAGATTTATAATATTCAACACCTTCGATATCACAGCTGATATCAAAGATAGGATACTTCAATTGGTAACTGTCAATTAAATTCTGACAGAATATCTCCAAATTTATATTTTCTAGTTTTATTTTTATAGCCTTATTCTCTATTTGGGTGAACGACAGCAACTTATTCATCAGGTCATTAAGCTTATCGGCTTCCTCATCTAATATCTTTCCATAATGCAGTCTTTCTTTTTCTGAGAGCGTTGAAGCGCTTCTGATATTATTGCCTGCGATCTTGATCACACTAACAGGAGTTTTAAACTCATGGGTCAGGTTATTTATAAAATCATATTGAAGCTTAAATAGCTTGCTGTTTATATTTAGATTTCTAAATATTAAATAGGCAATTAAAACCAGTATGAAATAGGAAACAAATAATCCCCCGGCAATTGGCATGAACCTGGTATTAATTTCCTTCTGCAAAAAACTTTTACTTGATCTGAAATACAGTTTATAATCAGAAAAAGGCCCCGATAAAGGAAGGTCATTGCTGATGATATCTGAATTATTTTCAAGTGACTCATAAACCAGCTGTTTAATAGTTATAGATTGATATAATTCAGGTCTCGTATTTTTTATTTTTAGCTTTAGTGGATCCAGATAGAAGGAAAACATATCCAATTCGTAAAACGGTGAAAACTTCTGTTGAGTTTTCATCAGGTCTTTGTAGATTTTCAACTCCTCCCGTCTGGGGATATTCATGTAGGTGATTCTTTGAGACATAATGCTGTAAAAGACATTAAATCGATCAGAATCGCTAAGAGCACGGGTCGTGTCTGCCGCCTCAATAAAACCGCTGAATTTAATAGCCATTTTATTGAATTCATCACCTGTTTTTAAAGCAAAAGTGCTGTTTGTCTGATTTTTTTTAAACAATACTATTGAATCTTGATTAAGATTCCTGGCAAACTGGTAAACTGCTTTGGGACCTAAAGAAAAATTATTAACCCGTATTCCATCGGGAATAGTATGATTACTAATTGCTGCATCATAAAAAACAACACGATCTACAAAATTGAATTTGCTAAAAATTTTGTTAATATATTTTGCTGCCTGTGCCGAATCTAAAAATCCCTGATAGAATGAAATTTCAGGAATCTTATTTTGAAAAAAATCATTATAAGGTTTAATGGTTTCTTCTAGAACTTCAATTTTCTGAGAAGCAAATTCATTCTCTACATACTTGCTTGTGAGTTTATAGGCAAAGAATAATGCTCCTCCAAGTGCAGCTGTAATTAGAATCAGGAAAATTATAACCAGTGAGAAATTTTTACGATAAGTTTGCTGATATTCCTTCATCCCGTTACTTACGGCTAAGATTTTTATCAAGAAACAGTTCAAGTTCTTTATAAAACTCAAGTCTGTTATCAATGTTTCTAAAAAAATGGCCTTCGTCCTCTTTTAAAATATACGTAACTGGAACATTTTTCTTTTTGAGTTCTTTTACAAACTGATTAGTATCGTTCATATTCACCCTTGGATCTTTGGCACCCTGGGCAATCAAAACAGGAACCTTTATTTTATCCGTATGAAAAACAGGAGAAACCTCCCTAAAGTAGTCTGCATCTGTTTCAGGATTTCCAACGGTTTCATAAAACATTTGTTGATAGGGCTTGAAGTAGGGTGGTATATCTTTGAGGTAAGTAAATAAATTGGTAAACCCTGAATGTGATGCTCCGCAGCGATATAGGTCGGGTTGTGTAATCAGACCATGGAGAGCTGAGAAGCCCCCAAAACTTGAACCATAAATGGCGATACGTGAAGGATCCGCTATTTTTTCTGAGATAAGCCAGCTAACTCCATCAGTAATATCATCTTGCATCTTTCTACCCCATTGTTTAAAACCTGCAATCCAAAATTTCTTTCCATAACCCTTAGAACCTCTGAAATTAACCTGAAACACAGCATATCCCCTGTTTGCAAGAAATTGCACCTCTGAATTATAGCCCCAACTGTTTCTTGAATCAGGCCCTCCATGCGGCATCACAACCACTGGAAGGTTTTTCTTTGCTCTACCTTTTGGAAGAGTCAAATAGCCATTTACGACGAGGGAATCCCTGGTCTTGAAGCTTATAGGCTTCATTTCGGCCATATCATCCACAACTAATGCAGGGTTAATATCACTTAACTTAAGCAGTTTATTATCTTTAATAGTGTATTGATAAAATGATCCTGGATTTTGATCAGTGTAGGTACGAACAATAAATTTCTTTTCTGCTGAGTCTGCACTGCTCACGCGAATCTCTGTATTTGGCAAAAGCTTTTCAAGCTTATTGAACATATTTTTTACAGATTCATCTAAATAATGACGTTCCTTTTTCCAAGTTTCATAAGCCACATAAGTTAGTTTACCTTTATTAACTGAATAAATTGCTTCAGAAACGTCTACATCAGGGTTACTGTATATTGTGCGATGCTCCTTTCCGGTTTTACAATCCAATTCAACCAATGCCATCTTATCCCGATTCTTGTTTGACAATGCATAGATAAAACTATTGCCCGCGCTAAATGCAACAGGTAAAATGCTGGTTTTGAAATTATTAGTTAAAACCGGACTAAATTTTTTATTTTCATTATCACGATAGAGTAAGGTTTCATTAACCCCATCGCTTGCTATTGCCATTCGTAATTTACCGGAAGGGTCAGAATACCACTTTGTTATATTTCCCGGATTCTTAAGTAGTAAGGATAACTGCCCAGATTGAATATTTAATCTGTAGGCATCAAATACTGTAGAATCACGCCTATTAAGCGCAACCAATACCTGATCATCAAAAGTACGCCCTGTAGTTATTAACCTGATTTTTGCGTAGTTAAAAGGCAACAACTCCCTTTTATTTGTTCCATCAATTTTTACAGCAAATAATCCGGCATCTTTATCTTCGGCACCACTTTTTAAATAAAGTATCTCGTTATTACTTGCCCAAAAATAATTCGAAATACTGCGGTTACTATCACATGTTAACTGAGTAGTATTTTTACCATCCCAGGTTTCTACATAAATATGGATGCGGTTATTGTCTGGTTTTAGATAGGAAATATACTTACCATCAGGTGATACCAAAAAAGATGTTTTAATAGGCACACTGAAAAAATTCTCAATTGGAATTCGCTCAACTGTTCCTTCAAATGAGCAGGACCCGAGAGTCAGCAAAACAAATAAGAAAAAGTAATTTCTAATTACCTGCATTATCCAATAAATTTATTCAAATTTCGATCAAAAAAAATTAGTCACCTATTCATTACAAAAAATACAGATAAATGTTACAACGAAAAATTGGTTGGGTTACGTTTTGTATCTAATTTTTCAATGTAATGATTTACATTATAATCGTAAAAATCCAATCGTAACATTTAAACTACATGACCTATTTATTGCAATATCATGAGCTAAGCATTCTGAACTTTAATTCAGAATTTCAGTCAAATTTAATCGCAATACCCTTAACTTTAAGGAGTCAGAAAATTAAATAACCCCCAATATATCATGAAGAGAATTGTTTTTTTTCTTATTCTGATAATTTCATCTTTAGGACTCAAAGCTCAACTAAGTTTTGAGGAAGCACTTGCAATGCAATATTTTCAAACAGGGGAGTTCGAGAAGGCTGCTATACTGTATGAAAAGCTTTTCAACCGAACAAAAAATATAAGCTTTTACGATCCATATTTCAACAGTTTGTTAAAGCTCAAACAATTTAATGAGGCTGAAAAACTTTCTCGAAACCTTCTTAAAAACAATCCAGGAAATTTTACCTATTCAGTTGATATTGGTCGTATTTATCAAGAAAAGGGTGATCAGGAAAAAGCTACAGAATGGTTTAATTCGTTAATCAGGGCTATGCCCGCCAATGAATTTGCAATCAAAGATCTCGCAATAACCTTTTATCGAGCTGAAGCTTATGATTTTTCAATTAGAACTTTTATTACTGGCAGAAAGCTACTTAATAATGAGAATGCTTTTAATTATGACCTGCTTAGTCTTTACCGATTTCGTAAAGACAAACCAAATCTCATTCAGGAATACATAAATCTTCTGAGTACAAATCCTGAAGCATTGCCACAGGCACAAAGTGTACTTGGAAATATTCTGGAGGGTAGCGAAGATTTTAATCAGTTAAGAATATCGATCTTACGTAGGCTTCAAAAAGAGCCTCAAAGCATAGTCATGACAGAATTTTTAACCTGGCAGTATATCCAGCAAAAAGATTTTGACATGGCTTTAAGACAAATATTCGCTTTAGATCGCCGACTTAAAGAAGATGGGAACAGAGTTTTTGATCTTTCTCGTTTACTAATATCCAATCAAGCATTCGATCAAGCCATTGAATCATTAAACTATCTGATATCAAAAGGTGTTGAAAACAACTATTATATCCCAGCTAAAATTGAGCTCCTAAATGTAAAAACAAGGCAATTAACTTCCATAAAGTTCAGTAAAGAAAATCTGATCCATTTAGAAAATGATTTCAACTCGCTTTTAAATGAATTTGGAAGAAGCTCAGGAACAGTATTTGCAATACGTCAATTAGCTAATTTACAGGCATATTATTTAGGAAAACCAGCTGATGCAGCACAACAACTCGAAAAATTATTAGAACTCAATGGCTTGCCGTCACAAATAATCGGACAAATAAAGTCGGATCTTGGCGATATTTACATCCTTACAGGAGAGGTTTGGGAAGCAGCTCTTTTATATGGCCAACTTGAAAAAGCCTATCCAAATGAGCCATTAGGGCAGGAGGCAAGATACAAGAATGCAAGATTAGCTTATTATCAGGCAGATTTTATATGGGCAAAAGCACAACTTAATGTGCTCAAAAGTTCAACTTCACAGTTAATTGCAAATGATGCACTAAACCTTAACCTGCTTATTTCAGATAATCTTCAAAACGAAACAGATACTGCAGCACTCAAAAAGTACGCAAATGCGGATCTTATGATTTTTAAAAACCAATCCGATCAAGCATTAACTATTCTAGATAGTATTTCTGTTCTATTTCCTGGAAATACACTTGCCGATGATATTTTCATGGCAAAATCCAAAATTTTTATCAAGAACAATGAGTTCAACCAGGCAATTGGGCAGCTGATGGGCATAATTGAGAATTATCCAACAGAACTTTGGGGTGATGATGCGGTATTCATACTGGCCGATATTTATGAAACACAATTAAACCAACCGGCTAAAGCACTTGAATTATTTCAAAAAATAATTACTGATTTTCCGGGCAGTTTATATGTGATAGAGGCAAGAAAACGTTTCCGTAAACTGAGGGGCGATAAGCTCGGATAAAGGCATAAAGCCTTAATTTATAAATCCCTATTCCTATATTCGCAACATGATATTATTTAATATAACCATAATTTTGGATAATGAAATTCATAATGAATGGTTGCACTGGATGAAGACGAGACAGATTCCGGATATAATGAATACAGGATGTTTTGTTTCTAACCGCCTGCTGCATGTATTGGACTCGCCAAACGAAGGAGTGACTTATTGTGTACAATATATTTCTGATTCTTTAGAAAAGCTGAATGAGTTCAAACAAAAACATGAGCATTCAATTCAGGCCAAACTGCCTGAGCAATTCAATAATAAACTTGTACTATTTTCAACGGTAATGGAATTTATCGACAATCAATGAACATACTAACTACAAAAATTAAAGGGCTATTTTTAATTGAGCCAAAGATCTGGAAAGACGATCGAGGCTATTTTTTTGAAAGCTATAATAAAAACCGCTTTGAAGAAGCTGGTATACAGGTAGATTTTGTACAGGATAATCAGTCACTCTCCCAAAAAGGCACCTTAAGAGGCCTGCATGCGCAGGCTGAGCCCCATGCCCAAGGAAAACTTGTTCGTGTAATTCAGGGTAGAGTCATTGATGTTGTGGTTGACATAAGAAAGAATTCAGAAACCTATGGCGAACATTTAGCCGTTGAGCTTAGCGGAGAAACGAACCAGATGTTTTGGGTACCGCCAGGATTTTTACATGGCTTTGTCACTCTGGAAGATAACACCATTTTTAGTTACAAAGTTTCAGGACTTTATAATAAATCAGCTGAGTTTGGGGTACTTTGGAATGATCCGGAGTTAAATATAGACTGGGGAATTTCACCAGATGAAGTGATTTTATCAGAAAAAGATCAGAATTTACCCTTATTTAAAGACCTCTCTTTATAACAAAAAAGCCGGAGCAATACTCCGGCAGTAAAAAAATTGTAAAATCTCTACTTAATAAGATTGTAAAGTTCATCTAGCTTAGGAGAAAGTACAATCTCGATGCGCCTGTTACGACTTCTAATATCTGAACCATTACCCACTTCTATCGGCTGATACTCTCCCTTACCAGTAGCTGTAATTCTATTACTTTCTATCTTTTCAGTTTCGGTTAAGAATCTAACAACTGAGGTTGCCCTAAGTACGCTTAGGTCCCAATTATCTTTAAGTTGTCCAAGATTCACCACACGCTGGTTATCAGTATGGCCCTCAACAGAAATGTTAATTTCTGGCTGAGTTTTTAAGACCTTCGCAAGTTCCTGCAGGGCAAGCTTTCCCTTTTCATCAATAATAATGCTGCCACTACTAAACAAAAGCTTATCTGTAAGAGAAACGTACACTTTGCCATTTCTAATATCCACGCTTAAACCACTTTGCTGAAATCCTAGCAATGCCTTCTGCAACTTATTCTTTAGCGCATTTGTTGCTTCATCTCTTTTGCGTAAAATGTCTTCAACTTCCTTTAAACGAGCTTCCCGCTTACTTAAATCATCAGAAAGCTTCTGAATTTCGGAAGATGAATTGGAACGTAAGGAAGTGTAACTATCATTAAGCCCCTTTAGCTTTTTTTCAAGAGTAGAAATTTTTGCTTCAAGCTCTGTGATCTTTGACTGCAGTATAGCAGTGTCAGATCTCAAACTAACGATCTCGCCCTCTAAAGAGTTTATCTTTGTTCTTGCCGCTTCCCAACCCAGCGACAAGGAGTCTTTCTGTGCTAATAATGTATTCATCTTCTTTGGAGACATGACCACACAAGAAGTTAAAACGCTCATAAAAAACAAAGCAAAAGCAGGGATGAATAATTTTCTCATATCAGTAGGTTTACGCAATAGCATTTCTCAAAAATGCAATAAAAGGGTTCAATTTTGCAAATCCATTTACTACTTGATCAACAGAACCTGAATTTATAAGTTCTGCGTTCGTAAGCTTGTGACTAAATGTAAAACTCTTAAGTTTCAAAAATTCAATTTCTGGATGGTCTTGATCATAGCCTTTAGGGCATGTTTTAAGTTTATATTCGGACTCAAGCATCCCATAGTACTTTATAAATGAAGGGTCTTCAATGATTAAGCGAAAATCGCTTCCATTATAATCAATTTCTTGACGAATGGCTTTTAAGAGATCTGCTTCAGGCATCCAGCAGCCCCCTGCAATGAAAGATGCTTCCGGTTGAATGTGTAGATAGTATCCAGCTCCACTAAATTTCTTGCCATTTTGTGAAAATCCGGCACCAAAATTATTTTTGTAGGGAGTTTTCACCTTGCTGAAACGAACATCTCTGTATATTCTCATCACACAATCCTTTGGATCTAACGCGGAAGGTATGGTACGGTCAAATTGGGATAGGCCACTTATAACCTTACCCGCGAATTCTAGCACATTTAAGCGTGCTTCATCATGCCTGCTCTTATTCAGTTGAAACCAATCGCGATTATTATTGGCCACAAGATCATTTAAAAACTTAAGCGTGTCCGATTTTATCATTCCTATCGTATTCAGGGTGATACTTAATTTTAGGTGTTAGCCAATGAAGGAGAAGAACCCTTGAATAACGGTAATTAATTGGAGTAAGTGCTAAAATAGTCAGCAGAATGGTAGTAATATATAACCAAGGAGATTTATCATTACCAGTAATCAAATATGTAATTAAGCCAATATTTAACATTTCACCTACAACAAAGGTATAGCTAACATACATGGCACCATAAAAATAACCGGGTTCAACTTCAAAACGCATATCACAATGAGAGCAATGTTCATTTGTTTTCTGAAGATTCAAGCCATATAATGACCCAGCAAATATCTTACCTCTTCTGCATCGCGGACATTTTGCCTTCACTATAGCTTCTAATTGTGATGTTTTTACCATAAGATTGGAATTTGGAGAACATTAAAAACTAAAGAAGAGTAATTTTAATTCAAATTAATCTTGCTATCCTTAATATTCATAGTCACATTTTTGCGTCTGTATTTCTTATACCAAAGAAATCCTACCCCCGCAATAGCCAAATAAGGTGCAGCCAGAAGATAGAAAATACCATTGTTAAGACCCTTGCCTTCTGTATTTCCATTTTGTACAGAATTCTCTGCATTAAGCGTACACATTGAACATTGTGCAGACACCTCAAATGAGCTCAATGAAGCAACTATTAAAATAAAGCCAACAAGAATTATTCTGAAAGATCTCATGCTACAAAGATATGGTAAATCGAATAGTAAATAAATTTATGAGAGAGATTGATCGGTTTTATGATCATCTCTGACGCTATTCAGACAAATAGTTAAAACGTATAATAAGGCGATATCATCAAATAAACAATTACCCCTGTAACTGTAACATATAACCAAATAGGGTAGGTAAATCGAACTAGTTTTTTATGCGCTTCAACCTGCATTTGAAGTCCCTTTTGAAAACTAAATAATACAAGAGGTAAAACAACAGCGGCAAGAATGATATGGGTGATCAAAATAAAATAATAAACAGAACGAATAAACCCTTCTCCACCATAAGTAGTTTTAATGCCAGTAGCATGAAAAATAATGTAAGAGACTAAAAAGAGCGAGGAAAAAATAAAAGTTAAAATGTTTAGGTTCTTATGAGTTGCTATATCTTTCCTTTTAATGAAATACAACGACAGTAGAAGAAGGATACTGCAAGTTCCATTAATTATTGCGTTAAATTTTGGAAGAAAAAGTACCCAGGAAGGAATTAAAGACTTATCAGGAAAAATATTGAGCACATTACTCTGTAATATGACTACCACAACTAAAACGAAAATAGAAATGCCTGTAATGAGTCTGGAAATTAATTTATTAGTCATAATGATGTAGTTAATTAAGAATTTAGCGATCCTTGATATTTCGTAATTCTTCGGTAATTAGCACTTTAATTTCATCAATCAACAAGTTAACTTGATCCTGACCCTGACTGGAATCATAATAGCCTCTGATTCTTTTTTGCGGATCTAAAAGGATTAACATTGGGCTATGAATTATATTGAGCTTATTAGAATTATCTTGAATTGCATCTACCAGTAAATCCTCCTTAGCAATAGCGTATATTAAGGTTTTATCGCCTGTCAAGAAATCCCATTTTTTATTTTCGGCAACAAATGGCTTGCTATATTCAGCAAGTACAGAAGGAGTATCATTTTCAGGATCAACACTGATCGAAATAAAACGCATCAACCTATTGTTATTAAAAGTTTTTGCAACCCGAGCCATTTCCTTGTTCATTCTCAAACAAAAAACAGGACAACGGGTATAAAAGAAATTAACAACTGTTATCTGATTACTGTCCGCAGGGAAACTAATGGAGTCAGAATTTTGGTTTAGAAATTTAAAGTCGCGTACTACGTGATAAATAGTATCAGGAATCAGTTTGCGACGTTTAATGTGAAAGGTTTTTGCTACCTGCTTGGTACCATAAATAGGAAGAGGACGATATCGATTCTGGCCTTTTTCCTTTAGCAAATAATATAGAGTACCTGGTACTGCGAGTAGAATTAGCAGAACCAGAATTTTTTTAATGGGAAAAGAGGGTAAACTCATTAATTTCTTTGAACAAACTGGTAAGAGCCTTCAATTAACATCAAAACAATAAAGTAAATAATGAATATTAAAGCGACTGTAATTCCAGTTTTCAATGCAAATTTTTCAAATTTAAGGTGCATAAAATATGCAACAATATAGAATGCTTTTACAAGAGTAAGAACTATATAAGCAAAATTACCAATACCGTGTCCAATCAAACCCTTAGGTATCATGTAAAGAGCTATGAAAAATTCAACAGCCGTTATTCCTAAAAGATAAAAGAATACTTGCCAGATCTTTTTCTTGGTCATTCCCTCATGCTCTGCTGCATGCTCATCGTGTGTGTGTTCTGCTGACATTTTATATGGATTATCAGGATTTAAACTAAATAGAAAAAAGTAAATACAAATACCCAAACAAGGTCTACAAAGTGCCAGTATAAACCTACTTTTTCGACCATCAGGTAGCTTCCACTTTTCTGGAAGACATTGAAGATTACCATTAAAAGAATAATAATATTAATTACTACACCGGTAAATACGTGGAAACCATGAAAGCCCGTAATGGTAAAGAATAGATTAGCAAATTGTAGTGCGCCAATCGTGTCTACACCAATATAAGAAGCTGGGAAACTTCCCCACCAATACCCTTCATGATGCAAGTGCGACCATTCTAAAGCCTGACAGCCCAGGAACATCAATCCACCTATGATAGTTCCTACCATCCACCAAACAACCTCTTTTTTAGAATTACGATGTCCAGCTTCTACAGCAAGAACCATAGTTACTGAGCTCATAATCAGGATAAATGTCATAATACCCACAAAAATAAGGGGGAATCCATGGTCTGCAATACCCGGAATAGATTGAAACACTACATCAGGATCAGGCCAGCTAATTTTACTAAAGCGTTGAGCTCCATAATAAATTAGAAAGGCAGAAAATGTAAAAGCATCCGACAAGAGGAAAAACCACATCATCAGTTTTCCATATTCTACAGCAAAAGGTGACTTACCGCCGCTCCAGGCGTCAGTTCTTAATTCATCTAGTTTTGATACAGTAGCACTCATTTAAACTATGGTATATTGATTTATTATTGATTCAAAAGTAAGAAAACATATAGATAAATCCATA
>CAIJME010000222.1 GCA_903821625.1 uncultured Sphingobacteriales bacterium
CTAAAACAACAACATTGATCTTTTGATCAAGGTTTAATACCTCACGTGGATGCTCTATACGGCCCCATGAAATATCAGTTATGTGTAATAAACCGTCTACGCCACCAAGGTCAATAAACACACCGAAATCGGTGATGTTTTTAACAGTACCCTCAAGTACTTGTCCTTTTTCTAGTTTCGCAACGATCTCAGTTTTTTGATTTTCTAAATCGTCTTCAATCAGAACTTTATGTGATACAACAACATTTTTGAACTCATGATTGATTTTAACAACCTTGAATTCCATTGTCTTACCTACATAGATATCATAATCACGGATAGGTTTAATGTCAATTTGCGATCCAGGAAGGAAAGCTTCAACACCCATAATATCTACAATTAATCCACCTTTTGTACGGCTCTTTACAAAACCAGTAATGATTTTGTCTTGATCCAAAGCTTCATTGATAGTTTCCCATGAACGTTGAGTTTTTGCACGCTTACGAGATAATACTAACTGTCCGTTAGCATCTTCTTGAGATTCTACAAATACGTCAACTGAATCACCAATTTTAAGGTCAGGTGTATCACGGAATTCTGATAATGACACTAAACCGTCAGATTTAAATCCAATGTTTAATACCACATCTTTGTTGTTGATTGATACAACAATACCCGAGATGATCTCGCCTTTGTTGATCGAATTGAAAGTTCCTGCATACATTTCTTCAAACTTTTCACGGTCTGCAGCACTGTAATTTCCGAAACCTTTATCATCCGCATCCCAGTCGAAATCGCCGGTAGGGGTGATTAATGTTTTTGATTTGATCTCTTCGATCGACACAGAATCAGCTTCTGATTCAATGGTTTCTTTTTGTTTAACCGTAGTGGTCTCTTCGCCTTGAAGTTCTGCTTGTTTAGCAGTCAACTCCTTTTCAGCTGTTAGTTTTTTAGCCATTAATTAATTTATCTCCTTTTTCCGATATTAAATCGGACTGCAAAGGTAGAAAAATTCATTTTTATTAAAAAACATTTTATGCTTTATTTTCAATTAATTACCTATAGAACTTGTTGATACTAATCAATTATTGAAAAAAGTATATTCATCTGGCATATTTGAACATTTTATTCGGTGAATGTGGCATTTGATTGGGTTTTATGTATTCTTCTGAGATGAAAAATAATGCATCCATTGTTCCATTTGCTTAAAATAGAAGTTTTTACCTTTATGAATAGATGAAGATTGAAATCTTAGATTGTTTCTAGGATTTATTTTTTTTCGATAAGAGTGGTTTGATATATCCTAAAGCAAATTCCAGTTGCTCTGTTTCATCAATATGGCTATTGTCTAATACCACGGCATCTTCTGCCTGAATCAAGGGGCTTTCCTCTCTGGTGGTGTCTTGAAAGTCACGTTTAGCGAGATTTTCAAAGATATCTTCCATATTAACCTTTTCATCCTTGCTGATTAGTTCATTATATCTTCTTTCTGCCCTGATCTGAGGATCAGCGGTCATGAATAATTTCAAATCTGCATTCGGGAATACAACCGTTCCAATATCGCGCCCGTCCATTACAATATTGCCTGATCTGCCCATTCTTTGCTGTTGTTTCACCATCTCAAGGCGAACATCTTTGATCGCACTAACTGTACTTACTTTATTAGCAACAGGCATCTGGCGTATTTCTTTCGAAACGTCTTCGTTATTCAGAGTAATTAATGTTTGAGTTTCTGATGTCTTAAAATCAATCTGGATAGCACTTAATGCATCATTTACCGATTCCTGATCCTTTAGATCAATGTTGTGTCTAATAAAAAATAGGGTTACAGCCCTATACATTGCTCCGCTATCAATATAGATGAAGTTCAATTTTTTAGCCAAGGCTTTGGCTAGCGTGCTTTTACCGCATGAAGAATATCCATCAATGGCTACAACAATATTTTTACTCATCAGTACAAAAATAGGATTTGCATTCGATATCTTCCTAAAGACTTTAAAAGGATCCTCTTAATTTTCTAATCATTATTTTTGTGCATGACATTTTCTAAACAGGAACTTTTGAAGGAAATAACATTCCGTAATTCAAGAAGCGGAGGTAAGGGTGGACAGCATGTGAATAAAGTATCAAGCAAGGTTGAACTTAACATAAATATTAAGTCATCGTCGTATTTTACGGAAGAAGAAAAGGAATTGTTAATCATTAAACTTTGTAACCGGATCAATTCAGAGGGAGTACTTCAGGTTGTCACAGAAGAGGAGAGAAGTCAGTTACGTAATAAAGAGAAGAGTTTAGATAAGCTTATTGTTCTTTTAAAGAAGGCATTATACAAGCCAAAGCCAAGA
>CAIJME010000223.1 GCA_903821625.1 uncultured Sphingobacteriales bacterium
TAACTCTTGTTCCTTTTCTACTATATTAAGCTCTGACTCTACAGCGCCCTTTACAAATTCTTTTAATATAGGTTCTATATCTTCCCAGAGTGCGGTTTCAGATTTAGTGATGGTTACAAAATTACTAGCAAAAAAGACACCGTTAACGAAATTAAACTTGAATAACTCTCTTGCAAAATGTGATTTTTCAGCACTCTCCTTTGTTGCAAAGTCAATACTGTTATTAGTTAATAGTTTATTTACTAAAAACTTACGCGTAGCCGGGTTAGGGGTAATTTCTGTATATACGTTTGTTGTTGAAGCTGCAGTACTCATAATTATAAGATTATAGTCAAATTTAACAATTTTAAATCGTTGAATTTTATCAAATGAAGTTATGACACATGAATGACTACCTACATTCCTGTGTAATTTGATGGTGAAATTGATTTAAGTTCTGATTTTACTTGATCAGAAATATCTAATTTTTCAACAAATTCCGCAATCGTATTTCTGTTGATTTGTTGGTTTGTGCGTGTCAGATCTTTGAGAGCCTCATAAGGATTTGGATAACCTTCTCTTCTCAAAATGGTTTGAATAGCTTCTGCTACTACAGGCCAGTTAGCTTCTAGATCCGTATTTATTGCAAACTCATTCAGCAATAGTTTGTTAAAGCCTCTTAAGGTAGACTTAAGTGCTATAAGAGTATGTGCAAGGGGTACTCCAATGTTTCTAAGAACAGTTGAATCAGTAAGGTCTCGTTGTAATCTTGAAATGGGAAGCTTTGCTGAGAGATGCTCAAATATGGCATTGGCTAATCCTAAATTGCCTTCAGAATTCTCAAAATCTATTGGATTAACCTTGTGAGGCATTGCAGATGATCCAACTTCTCCGGCTTTTATTTGCTGCTTAAAATAGTTCATAGAAATATATGACCACATATCCCTGTTCAAATCAATCAGTATAGTATTGATACGTTTTAAGGCATCACAATGTGCGGCAAAATTATCGTAATGTTCAATCTGTGTGGTGTATTGTGAACGATTAAGTTCAAGTCGCTCGTTCACAAACTTATTGGCAAAATCAGTCCAATTTATACCTGGATAGGCAACATGATGCGCGTTAAAATTTCCGGTAGCACCACCAAATTTAGCAGAATAAGGTATAAGCTTTAATTGTGCTAACTGAGCCTCAATTCGCTCTACAAAAACCTGCAATTCTTTACCTAAAAGGGTAGGAGATGCAGGTTGTCCATGGGTATGTGCCAGCATAGGAATCTCTGCCCATTCAGAAACCCGACCTTTAATTTGAAAAAGTAGCTCATTGATTGCTGGTAGGTATGTATTATGAACCGCTAATTTAAAAGAGTGAGGTATGGCTGTATTATTAATGTCCTGTGAAGTGAGTCCAAAATGTATGAATTCCTTAAAATCATTCAATCCCAATTGTGCGAACTTTTCTTTTAAGAAATATTCCACAGCCTTTACATCATGATTTGTAGTTTTTTCTATTTGCTTAACTGCCTCAGCATCCGAATCATTAAAATTAGTATAAATGGCTCTTAAAGCTTCAAATTTCAAATTATTAAAGTGCTTTAACTGGGGCAATGGTAATTCACAAAGTGATATGAAATACTCTATTTCCACATATACCCTGAATTTTATTAATGCAGCTTCTGAGAAGTACGATGAGAGTTCTTTTGTAGAAGTATGATAGCGTCCGTCAATAGGAGAGATGGCAGATAATGCAGATAGATTCATATATCTTTTTTTTGCGAAGTTACGATTTTTGGATTATATCACACTCGCTCAATATTTATCATCTCAAGGTCTAATTTTTCATTTTATAAAAAATAATTCAATAGGAAACTTTAGAATTTAAAAATGTTTCTATAGTTTTGTTTTGTTTATAAAAAAATACAATAATTGGACGTAAAAGAGTATATAATTTCTGAATCTGACAAGCTTTTTTGCCAATATGGATTAAAGAGTGTTACAATGGATGATATTGCCAAGCAATTGGGGATGTCTAAAAAAACGATTTACAGTCATTTTAGTGATAAAAATGAAATTGTAAACATTGTTATTGAAATTAAACTGAACTCCCAAAAATGCATCATTAAAGATAGTATTGAGCTTGCAGAAAACGCGGTTCATGAAGTTTCATTTGCTGTATTAAATATGAAGGAACAACTATCTAATTTAAATCCTTCTTTATTTTATGACCTTCAAAAGTATCATCCTGAAGCTTGGATGTATTTTAAAGATTTTCGTGAAAAACATTTATTTAAAACCATTCATGATAATTTAAAAAGGGGGATTGATGAAGGATGTTATAGAAAAGATCTTAAGACAGACATCCTTACACAGATGAGGTTAGAGCAAATGGATTTGATCTTTAATAATTCTTCTGCTTACACGAATGGAAAATATGGTTTGGCCCAGGTGATGGCCGAATTGACAGAACATTTTCTCTATGGAATTTGCACATTAAAAGGCCATAAATTGATTAATAAATACAAAGAAATTATTGAAGAAGAATAATAAACACATGAAATACAACTATTTAATTTTAATTTTTTGCCTTTTCTATGTAATCCCAGCCAAGGCCCAACTAACTGATTCAATCACAAAATTTAGCTTACAAGAAGCTATTGACTATGCACAAAGTCACCAAAGTTCTATTTTGAATGCGAGTATAGATGAAGAGATTGCTAAAAACACTGTAAAAAGAACCATTGGCATTGGTTTGCCACAGCTTAATGGAAATGTTAACTTTCAGGATTTCCTGAAGATTCCTACTAATTTATTACCAGGAGAAATTTTCGGCAAGCCTGGAACTCAGATTCCTGTTCAGTTTGGTGTTCAATATCAATCATCTTATGGCTTGGAATTAAGTCAATTGCTATTTGATGGTTCATACTTAGTTGGCTTACAGGCTTCTAAAACATTTAAAGAGCTTTCAAACAAAAATTTAAAGCGAAGTCGTATTGAAACTGCAGTTGGAGTGACCAAGGCCTATTATTCAGTTCTTGTGAGCAACGAGCAATTAAGTCTTTTGGATGCAAACATAGACAGATTAAAAAAATCTTTTAAGGATACTCAAGCGCTTTTCGCGAATGGATTTGTTGAAAAGATTGATGTAGATCGATTAACAGTTCTAAATAATAACCTTGAAACTGAACGAGGAAATGTGATTAGGTTGTTGGAATTAAACATGAACCTTTTGAAGTTTCAAATGGGAATGACTATTCAATCTAAACTAGTTTTAAAAGATTCTATTGGAAGTTTGCAGGTTGCAGAATTTTTAGCAGTTAAAGATACTGCCGCTTATCAAAATAGAATTGAGTATTCATTACTTGAGACCCAGAAAAAGCTAAATGAACTTGATCTTAAACGTTATAAAAGTTTATTTCTTCCTTCATTAGCTGCATTTGGAACTACCTCACGCAGTTTCCAGTCAAATGAATTCTTGAACTTGATGGACAGAAGTTTTCCTGCAACAATCATTGGATTTCGCTTATCTGTTCCGCTACTATCAGGAGGAGTAAAAGCATATCAGGTTCGTAATGCTAAGCTGGAAGTATTAAAAACTGAGAATAACCTTGTTAATCTTAAAAATGGGATCAATCTAGAAGTTGAACAGGCACAAACAATTTATCGTAATGGTTTAAAATCTCTGGAAAATCAAAAGCGTAATATGGAATTAGCTAAAGAGGTTTTGAGAGTAACAAAGATTAAATACGAGCAGGGAGTGGGTTCGAGCATTGAAGTTACAACAGCTGAAACATCCTTAAAGGAATCACAGAATAATTATATCAATGCCTTGTATGATCTTTTGATAAATAAGGTTAACATGGATAGAGCCTTAGGAAAAATTGTCTATTAATATCCCGCAAAAATGTATAATTAAAGCATTCATTAATGAATTGCTACAAGTTTTAATATAATTAAATCAAAATCTAAACACAAATGAAGAAGTTAATATTTATCGCTGTTACCCTATTTTTTGCCTCTTGTGGAGGAAAATCCACTGACAAAAAATCTGAACTTGACGCCTTAAAAAAGGAGAGAACTGAACTAAATGCAAAAATAGAAAAACTAGAAAGTGAGATTGGTAATGTTGATGCAATCAATGATTTTAAAGATGTAAATGTTCTAGAAGTTACTGAAAGTTCTTTTCAAAATTACCTTGAAGTGCAGGGAAAGATTGATGCTGAAGAAAATGTTCAAGTGAATCCGGAAGCTCCAGGTGTTGTAACGGCGGTATTTGCAACTATTGGTCAGAATGTAGTTAAGGGTCAGGTTCTGGCACAAATAGATGATCAGGTACTTCGTCAAAATATTTCAGAACTTCAAAACCAGCTTGAACTGGCAACAACACTTTTCGAAAGACAGAAGAATCTTTGGAATCAAAAAATAGGAACTGAAGTACAGTATTTAAGTGCAAAAACTCAAAAAGATGCTGCAGAACGTCGAATTGCGACATTGAGATCTCAGATGTCAATGTATAAAATCAAGTCTCCAATTTCAGGAAGTATTGATGCAATGGATCTTAAAGTTGGACAGGCAGTCATGCCTGGGATTTCTGGAATTCGTGTTGTAAATGCAAATAAATTAAAAGCCAAGGCTCAGATTGCAGAATCTTATGCCAGTCGCATAAATCAAGGTGATCTTGTACAGGTAATTTTGCCAGATGTTTCAGATACTGTATTAACAAAAATTTCTTTTGCATCTAAAACCATAGACCAGATTTCAAGAAGTTTTAATGTTGAAATTAAGTTGCCTTCAAACCGAAATTATCGTCCTAATATGCTGGCGATACTTAAAATTATTGATTATCAGAATGCTAAAGCTTTTGTCATTCCTGTAAATGCTATTCAAAAGGCTGAGAATGGCGACTATGTTTTTGTCGCTGAGAATAAAAAGGCAAAACGAGTTAATATTCAGACGGGTAGAGTATCAGAAGGACGGGCAGAGATTTTATCTGGTATCAAAGCAGGTGATCAGGTAATTATAGCAGGCATGAATGGTTTAAGCCCCGGTGATATGATAAAATCTAATTAATCAGGGTCAATAGTTTAGAAAAACATGAAAGACGTTAAAAAAGAATTTAAACCCTCCAGTTGGGCAATTGATAATAGGACAGCAATTTATGTACTTACTGTTATCATTTCTGTCATCGGTTATTTTTCCTATTTGGGCTTGCCAAAAGAAAATTTTCCTGAGGTAATTATACCTAAAATATTTGTTCAGACCGTGTATCCCGGAACTTCTCCTGCAAACATGGAGAATCTGGTAACTAAACAGATTGAAAAACAATTGAAATCTGCTTCTGGTCTCAAGAAAATAACATCTAATTCTTATCAGGATTTCTCGATAATTACTGCAGAATTTAATACGAATGTAGATATTAAGGATGCAAAGCAACGAGTAAAGGATGCTGTTGATAAAGCAAGACAGGATTTGCCCAATGACCTTCCTAGCGATCCCAATGTGCAGGATATCAATTTGTCCGATCTTCCGATCATGTATCTCAATATTTCTGGAGATTATGACCTTAAAAGTCTTAAAAAATATGCAGAAGATATTCAGGATCAAGTAGAAAGCCTGAAAGAGATTTCTGGAGTTGATATCATTGGTGCGCTAGAGCAGGAAGTTCAGATCAATGCCGATTTAAATAAAATGGCTGCTGCTAAGATCTCATTTTCAGATATTGAGCGTGCTGTTGGATATGAAAACCTGACAATCTCAGGTGGGACGATAAAGATGGATGGAGTTCGTAGAACTTTGAACGTTAAGAAGGAATTTGCTAGTGCAGATGAAATATCTAATCTGATCATCAAAACTCCGATGGGTTCTTCTCTATATTTAAGAGATATCGCCGAAGTAAAAGATTCGTTTAAAGAACAGGAAAGTTATGCGCGTTTATATGGTAAAAATGTGATCACTCTTAACGTTAAAAAAAGAAGTGGAGAAAACCTGATCGATGCATCTGATAAAATCAATGCGCTTATTTTAGAGATGAAGGCAGGACAATTACCTAAAAATTTAAACATAACAGTTACCGGTGACCAATCAAACAGAACCAGAGTTACACTTCATGATTTAATTAATACCATTATTATTGGGTTTATTCTGGTAACTGTTATCTTAATGTTCTTCATGGGCATCACCAATGCTATTTTTGTAGCCCTTTCTGTGCCATTATCTATGTTTATCGCTTTTATGGCTATGCCGGCTTTAGGAAGTTTGATGGGATTCAATTTCACGATGAATATGATGGTATTATTCTCTTTCCTTCTCGGATTGGGAATAGTTGTTGATGATGCTATTGTTGTAATTGAAAATACACACAGAATATTTGACAATGGGAAAGTACCCATTAAAAAGGCAGCAAAATTAGCAGCAGCAGAGGTATTTCTGCCGGTTCTGTCGGGTACCTTGACAACTTTAGCACCTTTTGTGCCCTTGCTTTTCTGGCCTGGAGTAATTGGAGAGTTTATGTTTTTTCTTCCAATGACTCTGATTATTACACTTTTGGCTTCTTTACTCGTTGCCTACATCATCAACCCGGTTTTTGCTGTTGATTTCATGCAGCCAGAAGATCATTCAAAGGTAAAACCTAGTTTTGATAAGCAGGTATTGCGTACCCTTTTACTATTTGCTGGTGTTGCAGTGCTTGCATATCTGATAAATTTCGGATTGGGTAATCTAGTGGTTTTTATCTCGTTATTATATCTTCTGAATCATTTTTACTTAAACCAAGCGATCAGAAATTTTCAAACAAACCTATGGCCTCGTGCTCAAGCTAAATATGCTAATTTGCTTAAAAGGGCATTGAATTGGCCAAGAGCAATATTATGGGGTACGGTTGGCTTATTTATTTTAACCTTTATACTGATCTCTATCGTTCCCCCTAAAATTGTGTTTTTCCCAAAGGGTGATCCTAATTTTGTTTACGTATATGTTCAATTGCCCGTTGGCACCGATCAGGCGTATACCAATGAGGTAATAAAGAAAGTTGAAGCTGATGTAACAAAAGTTGTAGGTAAAGATAACAAGGACGTAACCTCAATAATATCTAATGTTACCATTGGTGTAACTGACCCACAAAGTGAGGATCAGGGTCAATACCCGAACATGGGAAAGGTAACTGTAGCATTTACTCAATTTGGAAAACGTACTGGTGAAAGAACTTCCACTTATCTCGATAAGATCAGGGAGGCTGTGAAAGGTATTCCAGGTGCTGAAATTACTGTAGCACAAGAGCAAAGTGGTCCACCAACAGCCAAACCAATCAGTATTGAGATTACCGGAAATAATTTGGATTCGCTTGTTAAAGTGTCGATAGATCTAAAAAAGTATCTTAACTCCAGGCAAATTGCAGGTGTTGAAGAATTGAAATCTGATTTTCAAAATAATAAGCCAGAGATTATTTTTGATATTGACCGCGAACGTGCAAATCGAGAAGGAATTTCGAGCGGACAAATAGGAATGGACCTAAGAACTGCAATTTTTGGTAAAGAAGTTTCTAAGTTTAGGGATGAAAACGAGGATTATGAAATAAATCTTCGGGCTAATGAAGCTCAGCGAAATAACTTGGATGCACTTCGAAATATGAAAGTAACCTACCGTGATATGGGTATGGGTGGTATCATTCGTCAGGTACCACTTTCGTCTTTTGCTTCAATTGATTATGTAAATACTTATGGCGGTATAAAACGTAAGCAGGAAAAAAGAATTATCATTTTATCTTCTAATGTTCTTAGTGACTATAATCCAAATGAAGTAGTTGCAGCTATTCAGAATGAAATTAGCCAGTTTAAGGCTCCATCAGGTATTGAAGTAAAAATGGCAGGAGAGCAAGAAGAACAACAAGAAACCATGTTATTCTTAGGTACGGCTTTAATGATCTCCTTAGGACTTATACTGATCATTTTGGTTACCCAATTCAATTCAATCACCAAACCACTCATTATTTTAAGTGAAATTGTGTTAAGTATCATAGGAGTTTTATTGGGCGTGACTATTTTCAGAATGGAAATGTCAATTGTAATGTCTGGAGTAGGTATCGTGGCCTTGGCAGGTATCGTAGTTAGAAATGGTATCCTATTAGTTGAATTTACAGATCTACTAATTGAGCAAGGAATGGATGTTAAGGAAGCTATAATTGAGGCTGGAAGAACCAGAATGACTCCCGTTTTGCTTACAGCTACGGCTACAATGCTCGGACTTATTCCTTTGGCGGTAGGTTTGAATATGGACTTTGTGACCTTATTTAATGATTTTGATGCTCACCTGTATTTTGGTGGTGACAATGTAGCTTTCTGGGGTCCATTATCATGGACTATGATATTTGGATTGGGATTTGCAACTTTTTTGACACTGATTTTGGTGCCTTGTATGTTATTAATTGGAGATTCAAATTCTAAACGTATAAAAGCTTGGTTAAAAACCCCCGGGAAGTTAGCTTAATTTATTACTTAAAAAATTAGACGGGCCCTGTTTACAGTGTCCGTTTTTTTTATTCTTAATAAAATACTAATGGTTAAAGTCAAGTTTGTTTACTAATGATTAATGACTGTATCATCTGTTTGAGAATACCTAATTAGATTTTATCTCAGGATAGTATTTATAATAACGAGTATTTTATCTTGTCTGACAGAATTTTTGATCAAAAAAAAACCATTCAGGAAATCCTGAATGGTTTTTGATTTTTTTTAATTGATTACTTAGCAGCAGCGGCAGTATCAACAGCAGCAGTATCAACAGCAGCAGTATCAACAGCAGCAGAATCTACAGCCATAGAATCAACAGCAACTGAATCAGTAGCAGCTTCTTCAGTTTTGTTTGAGTTACATGCAGCAACTGACAAAGAGATAGCTAAAGCTAAAAAACCTAATTTGAATGAATTTTTCATGATTTAATTTTTAAATATATTTAAATAATTTACACTTAATACCTCAATCATTAAAAGGTAACCCTTAAGATTCAAAAAAAATAAAAAAA
>CAIJME010000224.1 GCA_903821625.1 uncultured Sphingobacteriales bacterium
ACCTTCAGTATAAACAATAAATCCGCTGGTTAAAGCAGCAAACATCATAAATGAAGAGATAATAAACAGCCACATTAAAAATTTTCTTGCTTTAAAATTCTGCCTATCCTCTACCTGTACATTTTTAATTTCCATAGTATTCTATTTTGCTATAAAGTCAAACAATAAAGTCAGCTGCAACAAAGGCAGGTAAAAAAAAGAAGTATACATTAAATTTTTTGCTGATAAAACATCTTTGTTCTTATACAATAAAATGGCCTTCCACGTAAAATACAAACCTGCAAGCAGAGCTATTACCAAATACACATTGCCGCCAAAAGCTTGACCATTTGGCATCAGGTATATTGTTGGCATCAAACTAATCGGCACCAAAATAATGGTTGTAAGCAGTGTAATAATAGCACTGGTTTTATCTTGTTTAGTTGTAGGCAATAATCTGAAGCCAGCCCTTTTATAATCTTCATCAAGTACCCAGGCGATGGCCCAAAAATGAGGAAACTGCCATACAAACTGAATGAGAAAAAGTATTACAGGTATCCATGAAATGCGTGGTTCATTAAATGCTGCAAAATAACCGATTAAAGGAGGAAAAGCACCGGGAAAAGCACCAATGAAAACAGCAATTGGCGATTTCCTTTTCATAGGAGTATACACAAAAGCGTATAAAAATATGGATAATACCGATAAAACACCTGTTGGGAAATTAAGTTTAACCAACAAGAATGTCCCTGTAATACCCATAACAAGACTAAGCACCAGGGCCTGTCCGGTTGTCATTTTCCCGGAAGGAATAGGGCGATCCATGGTTCGCTTCATCAACTTATCCAGATCCTTTTCAATAATTTCATTAAAACCGTTTGCGGCACCTGTTACAAGAAAACCTCCAATGGTTAGGATCATCCAATTGAGCCAGTTAATATCTCCTTGAAACCTGCTTCCCATAAGAAAACAGATTGAAGCAGAGAATACCACTGTCAACGTAAGTCTTAATTTTATTAACTTATTGAAATCGGATATAAAATTCCTCACTCTATGTTCTATTTCACAAAATTTAATTGCCTGATTTACAAAACTGTAAAAAATAGCGCTGTCGGATTGGCTGTAAAAGTACTAAGGAAATATATTTTAAATGTAATTTCCCCAGGTTATATCATGTATACTAAAGAATAATGATATTGAATTAACAATACATTTTGATAGGGAAAAAGCTAAGCTGATTATAGCATAGCTCAGTAATTATTTCTTCAAAATACAAACTCGAAACATCCTTTAATTAAACAGGCAGTACTTTAATACTGCCTGTTTATACTATTTGATAGATCTATTATTTAAACTTGCTCTGTAGCTTTTGGCTTTTTCGCATTATTCTTTTCCCAATCCTCTTGTATACGTTCAGCCTCAGGATTATCTTCGAAATCATGTGGAAGATTGGAGCTCATTGTTTCAGAAAAAGGTGTAGTTTGAGGAATAAAATCTGCATGATGTCTAGGCTTGCTATAATCATACGGCCAACGGTAAACTGATGGAATTTCTCCAGGCCAGTTTCCGTGTAAATGCTCTACCGGAGCAGTCCATTCCAAAGTGTTTGAATCCCATGGATTTTGTGGTGATTTTTTACCATAAAACATAGAGTAAAAGAAATTCCATAAGAAAGCAACTTGTGCAAGTGCCGAAATAATTGCAGCCCAGGTAATGAACACATTGACGGTTAGCCATTCCTGCATAAATGCAAATTCAGTAAATGCATAGTAACGACGAGGTACACCATCAAGGCCCATAAAGTGCATTGGGAAGAATACCAAGTAGGCACCAATAAAAGTTAACCAAAAATGCAAGAATCCTAAACGCTCATCCATCATACGTCCGAACATTTTTGGATACCAGTGGTAAACACCACAAAGCATTCCGAAAATTGCAGCACAACCCATTACCAGGTGAAAGTGAGCTACAACAAAATAGGTATCGTGAAGGTTTATATCAAGCGCTGCGTTGCCTAGAAATAAACCAGTAAGACCTCCTGAAATAAAGAAGGATACTAAACCAATTGCAAATAACATAGCAGGAGTAAATCTCAGGTTACCTCTCCAAATAGTAGCTAGGTAATTGAATGTCTTCACCGCAGAAGGGACTGCAATGATCAGGGTTGTGATCATGAATACTCCTCCAAGGAATGGATTCATCCCTGTAATAAACATGTGGTGACCCCATACAATGAAGGAAAGAACTGAAATTCCTATCAAAGAATAAACCATGGCATGGTAACCAAAAATAGGTTTCCTTGAATTTGTAGCAATTACCTCTGAAGTAAGTCCTAATGCTGGCATAATCACGATATAAACTTCAGGGTGACCAAGGAACCAAAATAAGTGTTGCCATAATACAGGACTACCCCCTTGATTAGGAAGAACCTGGCCAGCTACAACAATATCAGAAAGATAAAAACTTGTACCAAAGCTACGGTCAAATATTAATAAGACTACAGCTGATACTAATACAGGAAAAGATAATACCCCCACAATTGCAGTTAAGAAGAATGCCCAGATAGTTAAAGGCATTTTCCACATATCCATACCTTTGGTACGCATATTCAGAATTGTTGAAATATAGTTCAGAGCTCCAATTAGAGCTGAGGCAACAAAGGCAACCATACTAATAAGCCACAAAGTCATTCCAGTACCAGAACCACTGATGGCTTTAGGTAAAGCAGACAATGGAGGATATACCGTCCAACCAGCACTAGCAGGACCGCTTTCAACAAAGAATGAAGCCATCATAACTACACAAGCTATAAAGAATAGCCAATATGAAAGCATGTTGATGAAAGGTGAAGCCATATCTCTGGCGCCCAATTGCAATGGAATTAGAAGGTTACTAAACGTTCCGCTAAGCCCGGCAGTTAATACAAAGAACACCATAATTGTACCATGAATGGTAACTAAAGCCAGGTAGAAATCTGGTTTTATTCGTCCCCCTTCTGCCCATTTTTCTCCAAGAAATGTTTCGAGTAATGGGAAGCTTTTATCTGGCCAAGCTAATTGCAGTCTGAACAGAATTGATAATCCCATTGCTACTACAGCCATAATAATTCCTGTGATCAGAAATTGCTTGGCAATCATTTTATGATCCTGACTAAAGATGTATTTTGTTATAAATGTTTCTTTATGATGTCCATGGTCATGACTGTGATCATCGTGTTGGTGAAGTACAGCTGAATCGTGTGTTGCAGAGCTTGCCATAATTATTTGATAATAGTATTAGTATTTAAAGCAATTTTATTGTTTTCATCAGTAGATTTTTTATTAACCATCTGAAGTTCTTTTTTTACATCGTCATTGTAGTAAAGAGCTTGTTTAGCTAACCATGTAACGTACTCAGCTTCAGAAACCACCGTAACTTTTGCTTGCATGTTATAATGTCCTGCACCGCAAACTTTAGCACAAAGTAAAACGTAATTATATTCCGGATTATTTCGTTCCACTCTCACCTCTGCAGTTGTCAAACGTGGCGTAAACTGAAAGTGGGTAGGCATACCCGGAACAGCATTAATTTGAGCTCTAAAGTCGGGAAGATAAAAGCTATGAAGTACGTCTTTAGAGCCAACTGTAAAACGAACAGGTTTATTCACAGGAATAACAATCTCGCTTACTAGCTTATCATCCCAGCTTTTTTGATCTTTAAAATCAATTCCAAGTCCGTTAGTAGGTGTAGTTAGTTTATAATTACGCGAACCAATTTGATTATCAGCTCCAGCATATCTTAAACTCCATTTAAACTGTTCTCCAGTAACCTCAATATTGATTGCTTTCTTCTGATCTTCAAGAGAAACATTTGTGATTCCTCTCCAGGTAAAGAATCCTAATAATACAAGTACGGTTAAAACAATTGCTGGTATAATTGTCCAAATTCTTTCCAATGAATTATTGTGAGGATAGAAGTATGCCTTTCTATTTTCAGAACCTCTGTATTTGAATGAAAATCCAAATAGCGCGATGTGAGTAAGTATAAATACGATGGTAGTTAATATCAAGGTTATATTGAACATATAATCAATATCCAAACCATGAACAGATGCAGACTCATGCATACTCATAGGGCCCTGAACCGAATAGGACCAGTAAACACCGTAAATTCCTGCAATCAAAGCTATTCCAAGTAAGACCCCATTTATTCTTCTGATATCAAATCTAGACTTCTGCCCTTGCATCTCACGGCTTATTTCATAAACCTTAAGAATTTTTCCAATGATTGCAATAAAAATGCAAAGAAGTAAAAACATCAAAAGGTAATAAGAGCCTGAGCGATAAGCTTCAGAATAATCTTTAGTCACTACTAGGGGCTGCATGTTTTTATAACGTGCAACAGTATCAACAGCTGTACTAATTAAGGGCACATTGGATGGCGACAATTCTGAGACGGCCGACTTAGCAGCAGTATCTATTGCGGCTGTAGTTGAACTAACTGTAGAGTCTTGCACCTGGGCAAATATTGTATTGGCCATAAAGGCAATAGTGCATATAAGCAGCAATGCAGCTACAGTTCTGATATTAAAAATTTCTCTTAACCTCATTTTATTCGTAGTATTTTCTTTTTGCTATTAAGAACTGTGTTTAAATCTGGTGGTTGATACTCTCCTCTAAAAAAGGATGATTAGTTGACACCAATGATCTTTTAGTTAATTGACTCAGCGTAAGGAATGTGAACAATCCAACAAAACCTATTGCAATTCCAATCTCAATTATTCCAAATCCTCTATGTGATTCCACTGTTCCAGGCATGATCATCATATAATAATCCAGCCAATGACCGCATAATAGCATGATACAAACGAACATTAGTCTATTTATTTGACGCTTGGAATCTCTTGCCATTAAAATTAAAATTGGAGCCACGAAATTAATTAGGATGTTCAACCAGAACCATGGAAGGTATTCAGGTTCCCAACGCTTATAAAAATAAACTGTTTCTTCTGGTATGTTAGCATAATAAATAAGAAGAAACTGTGAAAACCAGATATAAGTCCAGAAAATAGAGAATGCGAAGATGAATTTACCAAGGTCATGTAAATGATTCTCATTAACCCATGATAAGTATCCGGCCTTCTTCATTAAAATTACAATCAGTGTAATCACACATAAACCACTAACCCACATAGCCGCAAAGTTATACCAACCAAACATTGTCGAAAACCAGTGAGCTTCTAGTGACATGATGGTATCAAAAGCCCAAATAGGAGTTGTAAATCCAAAAATAATCAAGAAAATTGCTGACCACTTAAAGCTCTTATCATAAAAAACCAATCCGCCTTCTAACTCTTCACGCTGCGCGTATTTTGCAAATAACCAGGCAAAGAAACTATAGGCTCCCAGAAACAAAACAAGCCTTGTTAAAAAGAATGGAACATTTAAAAATGCTGCTTTCCCTGCAATCAGTTTATCATAACTAGGGCTTGCGGGATCTGTTAATCCTTCAGCATTCCAGTGATGATATAAATTGTGTGTCATAAGACCCGTAGCACAAACAACAATAAGGACTAAAGATGCTATAGGTAGCACTCTTGACATTGCTTGCGGAATTCTGATCAATCCAGTTGCCCATCCAGCCTGTGCAACATATTGCAAAGCGATAAAAAACAAACCGGTTGCACATACACAGGTAGTGTAATAAGCCATTAAAAGCAAATTGGCAAAGGTACGTTCCTGCTGTCCGGTAATAAAACCGAAGCCTATAGTAAGAATTCCAACCACTATCGCTAGTAAGGTCCAGGTTTTTAATTTTCCCGAAAATGTGAATTGTTCAGTGAAATTATGAGTATGATTATGATTTCCCATCTGGTTTTAGCAATTGACTATTGTAATTTTTGTAATTCGTGTACGTACATAACAATTTTCCACCTCTGCTCAGGGGATAATTGAGATTTGTGTGGACCCATAAGGTTCACACCATGAGTAATCGTATGGTAGATCTTACCATCGGTAAGGTCTTTCATAGAACCGCCTCTTGAGGAATTTCCTGTAGAATAAGAAGGAGGTCCTGGAAATTTACCTAGTTTAACAATTGATCCATCACCTTTTCCTTCTAAACCATGGCAATGAGAGCACATGTTAAGATAGAGCGTTTTTCCTTGCTCTAATGTTGGAACACTAACCGCTAAAGGATTTGTTAATGACGCACTTGCAGCCTGATATCCTTCAGTTGTATTTGGGTAAACATCATTCTTATCAAATCCAACAGGCATTGTTCCAGCAGGAGGATTTTGTGCAGTCTTACCGTCTTTAAAATTCTTATTTGGCTGATCCGGATTGAAGGCAATCGGTTCATACATATTTGGTGCATATTCTAATCCCGTACTTCTATTATCTGAACAGGAAGAAATAACTGTAGCGGCTGCAACAGTTAAAAAAGCGGTACAAATTATTAGGAGCTTATTCATAACTAACATATTTCCTTTCGTTGTGCTTAACTTCAACAGCACCGGCTTTTTTTAAAATGTCATCAATTTTATCGTGGGATGGATTTGCTTTTGCATCAATCGCAACAACAAATCTGTCGTTGGTTGCACGCAGATCCATTACTCTCGGTGCGCGTCCCGGAGCCAGGTGGTTTACAAAAAAGTAAGTGCCAACCATTCCAAATGCTGCAAACAATACTGTTAATTCAAACATAATGGGCACAAAATCAGGAAAAGCAAAATGTGGCTTTCCACCGATATTCATTGGCCAATCAATAACCAGCATATAGGTGATCATTGAAATTGCAGTAATAGTTCCAGTTATACCAAAACCAAATGCCACCTTACCTAAGCGTGACCGTCTGATCCCAAGCTTATCTTCAATACCGTGAATAGGCATCGGAGTGAACACATCATAAACACTGATGTTGTTTTCCTGAAGCTTGTCTATTCCGTGCATCATATCATCCGGATCCGCAAAATGACCTAAAATGTATTTTATATTACTCATCGTTAAACTTTTTCGTATTCTGCAACTTTAGGTGAAATACTATCATATTTCTCCAAAGATTCAATGTAATATTCTGCCTGTCCTTTATCTACAGACTTCTCGGCAATCAGCTTTTGTTTGGCCTGATCACTTGAGCTCTTCAGCAATAATTTTACCTCTGCCATTGCAATCGCAGGCAACACTCTAAGGAATAAGAGAAATAAAGTAAAGAATACTCCTATAGATCCAATGAATATACCCACATCAACCCAACTTGGGTAGAACATAACCCAGCTTGATGGGAGGTAATCACGGTGCAATGAAGTCACAATAATTACGAATCGCTCGAACCACATACCAATATTCACAACAATTGATAAAATCCAGGATAAAGCAATGCTAGTACGGACTTTCTTAATCCAGAACAACTGAGGAGAAATTACGTTACAGGTCATCATGATCCAATACGCCCACCAGTATGGTCCGCTAACCCTGTTCAAAAATGCATATTGCTCATACTCAACTCCTGAGTACCAAGCAATAAATAATTCAGTTAAATAAGCTACACCTACTATTGAACCGGTAAGAATAATGATCTTATTCATTGATTCAATGTGGAACATGGTAATGTAGTTTTCAAAGTTCATTACTTTACGCGTTACCAGCAATAAGGTCTGAACCATCGCAAATCCTGAAAAAATCGCTCCAGCCACAAAGTATGGAGGGAAAATCGTGGTATGCCATCCCGGAACAACCGATGTTGCAAAGTCCATGGATACGATTGTGTGTACCGAAAGTACAAGTGGTGTAGAAACACCCGCAAGTATCAGCGATACCAACTCAAAACGCTGCCAGGTCTTAACTGAACCATTCCATCCAAAAGAAAGAATAGAATAAATACGACGACGTGTACCCATTGCACGGTCACGAATAGTAGCGATATCAGGAAGTAAACCTGTATACCAGAACACTAAAGAAACCGAGAAGTATGTCGAGATTGCGAATACGTCCCAAACTAATGGTGAGTTGAAATTGACCCATAAAGAACCGTACTGATTCGGTAATGGAAGTGCCCAGTGAAACAACCAAGGACGACCCATGTGCGAAATAATGTACGAAGCCGCACAGATAACGGCAAAAATGGTCATTGCCTCTGCTGAACGGTTAATTGAGTTTCGCCAGTTTTGACGGAAGAGGAGTAAAACGGCCGATATCAGGGTTCCGGCATGTCCAATACCTACCCACCATACGAAACCTGTAATATCCCAGGCCCAACCTACGGTTTTATTTAATCCCCACTCTCCAACACCAAACCAGAAGGTCCAGCTTACTGAGAATACCCATAGACCTGCACCCATGGCAGAGACTATAAAGCCAATCCACCAGGCTTTGTTTGGTTTGTTTTCTACGGGAACCAATATATCTTCGGTGACCTTGGAATAGGTAATGTTCTGACCGGTAACTAAGGGTTCTCTAAGTATAGACTCGTGATGAGATGACATATCTTTATTAAATTTCTTGTATTAAACCTCTACAGTATTTCTAACTTTTGTTTGATATCCAACGCCTGGCTTGACATTGATCTCCTCCAGAACATAATAGGTACGTTCGCTCTTTAATGCTTTTGACACTTCAGATTCAGGATCATTGCCATCCCCAAAGATGATCGCATTTGTTGGGCAAGTTTGCTGACATGCAACTTTAATATCGCCAACTTTTAACTTGCGCTTATCTAATTTCGCAGCTAGCTTACCAGCCT
>CAIJME010000225.1 GCA_903821625.1 uncultured Sphingobacteriales bacterium
CCCAGAGTAATTAAAGAAACCATTAAAAAGGATTTACCCAAAGGATTTCAGACTTCAGAATTCGTTTTAGAACACGGTTTCCTAGATTTTATCGTTGATAGACGACAAATGAAAACTAAATTGGGATCTTTTTTAAGGATGCTTAGTACTAAATAGTTAGTAGAACTAACAGCATACACATCCAATAAATAGTATCAATTTTGGCTAAAACAACAAATTACTGCTCAACAGGATTGTTAGATTAGGTAAATTTAAAGTTTCTGCAATATTTCTGCCACCTTTCGTTCAAACATGAGTTGCCATTCGGGTGCCAAGTTGGTATCTGAATCTTCCTGTGCTTCGCCTGTATTTCTTAATTGTTCGGCAGTTGGCGCATAATAGATATAACCATTAGTATAAGCTGCAACGAATGTGTTTTTATTGGGTGCATTCTTTTTAATATTTAGACCAATCTGTACGGTCAATTCGCCAGGAAAAGTAACCAAACGCATATTTCCGATTTTAACGCCAAGAATTTCAACATTAATCGTTTGTGAGCCAGCCGATTTAAACTGATGCATTTTCACTAGGGATAGATTTTCACGAATTCTGGTTAAACGCTCCATCAAATAAATATTTGATCGATAATTTTCCAAGTCTCTTCTATTTATGGAATCCAATCGAATCATATCGATTTTATCTTGCTTTTTGTCTTTTAAATACCTTTGTCCATAAAACGAAGGGTATTCTGTAGAATTAGTATACTTGGTTGTTAAAGCAATAAATGTTTTCAGGTTCATATTTGTCCCAGTCAGCGCATTTAATATTCGTTTCTGTTCGGCTTCTAAGGATAGTATTCGTTCGGCGAAGTTGGCTCTTGGAAGTTCCATTTGCTGATTGATCACCTTTATATCCGAGTCATTTGTTGTTTGAATGTTTTGTAAAGCCTTAAGAATACTCAAACCAAGCAGGTTACCTAGTGGCTCGGCATCTGTAGGGTTATCAAGTCCTTTATAGTTCACAGGATTAATATCCCCACCACAGCCCTGTAAAAAAAGAGCCATTGAACCTGTTAAGTTATCCTCAATTACTTTGGAAGCAAAGCCAATAATATCTGCAGTATTGCCGCCGTTTGGAACTCCCTCTATCGGGTGAACTGCAAAATTATAAAGCACGGCTAGGGTTTCTCCGTTTAACTTATTTAACCTCAAAATACCTATTTCGGGGTCAGTTTTGCCTATTTCTGCAACCTCATGATCAGGAGGGAGTGAGTAGGCCCGCCGGGCATCTGTCTGGGATCCATCCTTCATCAAATACCTACGATTTTCCATGATTCTATCCTCATAGCCTGTCCCGCTTCCAATAGTAACGGTAACCAAATTTTGTAGAGCTTTCTTAACCGCCACAACTGTCAGACTATCGGTATCAGCCCGAACAATTCCATGGCAATGGCTTACATTAATTAGAATATTTGAAGCCTGGATATTCAGCTCCTTCTGAATTTGTGAACGAACTTTGGAAAGATAGCCCGCCTTAATTGGACCAATTTCTTCAATCGCTACTACATCTAGGGTAATGATCACCATTTTGGTGATGCCATTATCCAATACCAATGCTTTCACATAAAGCGGGTCATTTACTAAACCAGCGCTTCGATCAGTAATATCCATTTTCGCTACTCCTGCCTTTATCTTCGCTTGTGCATCGGTCGAAATAATCAATAAACTAACAACAGAAATAAAAAATGCAGCTTTGAAAAATAGCTTTATAAATAGATTGGAAATTGAATTTAAACTAATCGTATTTGCCATAATCTTAAGTATATGAATTTCAATTTATTACAATATAGATTTTAAAGGGTAAATGACACGAGTAATTAATAATCGCTTGCCAATATCAATCAAAAAATCGCCTAAACACATGGGTATTGATTTAGGATATTATTTAATTTTATCAACCCAGTTTAAAAATCTTATTTAAATTAAGAAACTTAATTAACTTTTATTACACCCTTCATGATGCGCCAGTGCCCTGGAAAGGTACATATAAACGGATATTCGCCAGGTTTGTTAGGTGCTTTAAAATCAAGTTTAAAACTTTTACCCGTGGCAACCAACGGAGTTGAATATAGAACCTCGGGAATTGCAGGAACAAAATTCTTGGCATAAGCATCTTTCCTGCTTGCCATTGCATCGGCCGCTTTTCCAACTATCTCAGTTGAACCAGGTTTTATAATCACGACATTATGAGGCATCTCATCAGGATTCTTAAAAACAAGGGAAACCAAACTGCCTGCTTTAATATTAATTAGAAGCTTGTCATAAGCCATTTTGCTGCTTATTGTTGATAATTGAATTATAATTCTTTTGTCTGGAGCAGTTTTCTCTGACACTGTTGACGCTAATTTTGGATCCAAAGTTTTCCTGAAATCTGAAACCGCTTTCACATCTGCAAAATCATCATAGAATTTATCTGACAAGGGTTTTCTGGTGTAAATTGCTGCATCAGGGTCCTTCTTAAAGTAGCCTGGCATAGTTAATACTTCTGCTGAGGAAAGAGGCTGAAGTAGTAATTTGGCCTTCTTAGGCTCATTTGCAAGAAAATTTTTGTCCTGCCTGAACTTACTCATCCAGATAGTTTGAAAATGCTTAAAACTTTCCTTTAAGGCATATTCAATGTAATCATCCATTGGCTTTTCTGAAGCAAGCAGTAAGGCCATAAAGCTAGCCTCATTCTTGAAATGACTGAGGGACACAATTGCTTCCAGACGAACCCTTTGGGAAGAATCTCCCGACATTGTTATAAGCCTTTGTTGTGAGTTCTTCAAATCATCCCTCCAGTAATATAGAACCCGGGTTGCTGCAGCTCTGATATTCGCATCTTTAGCCTTTAATAATTTATTTAAAAGAATTTCATTGACTTGATGTAATCGCTGGTACATCCACAAACCTTCTAATTGATATTGCTCATAGTTTTTATCTGCAGCGTCCAATTTATCTAACCAATTAGGCAAAGTCGCCAATACTTGCTCTTTTGGAAACTCCGTCAGTTGTATTCTAGCTCGGTATTTTGTCCGGTCTTCATAAACTTTTAATTGATCCAGTAATTGCCCAACCTTGAGTGTACTCATATCCACAGGCTCTAAGGTTTTTTTACCAGTATAGGTAATACGCCAGATTCGGCCGTGTGTTTTATCTCGATTAGGATCACGCAAAGCTCTTTCTCCATGATTTATTACCTGATTAAACCAATCTACTAAATAGAGGGCTCCATCCGGACCAAACTGAAGATCTACAGGCCTGAATTGAGGATCTTTGGATTGTAAGATAGGATCCTCCTGACGACCTATAAGCCCACTTCCGCTTTCTGTTAAAGAATGATTTGTTACTCCCTGAAATCCGATAAACGTATTAAAAAGCACATTACCCTGATAATTATCAGGAAAGTTCCTGCTCGAAACTATTTCCATCCCACAGGTTTTAGGCCTGATTTTTAAGGTAAGCATATCCTTCATCTCGACATGCTTTATGGGATAATCAGTGGCCACAGTGAGTGGAGGTGCAAAATAATTCATGCCTGTTGAAGTATCTCCAATTAGATGTGTACCATTTCTTGTAAAGACATTTCCCCAAGGGTTTGCATAAGGATATGAAATATATGGTTCAAGTTTCATAGTCAGTGGATCATATCGCCAGGTTTCACCATAGGCCGATCGCTGAGGGCCATAAGGCGTTTCTACTTGGGTATGAAGAAAAGTGCCCATCTGCATATATAAAGCACCATCCTGGCCCCAAGTAAGCGCAGAGATTGAATGATGTACATCTTCTGTCCCAAAACCATGAAGAATAATCTCTTTTGAATCGGCTTTTCCATCACCATCGGTATCCTTTAAGAATACTAAGTTTGGTGGCTGTGAAACATACACCCCACCATTACCTAATTCAAATCCCAAAGGCATGTAGAGGCTATCTGCAAAAACAGTCTGTTTATCCGCTTTACCATCTTTATCTGTGTCTTCTAGAATAATAATTTTATCGTTTGGCGGTGATCCCGGATAATACTGTAAATACGAGGGAAGTGTAGACACCCATAGCCGTCCTTTGGGATCAAAAGTGAGCTTCACTGGTTTTTCAATAGAAAAGTCCTTTTCGGAAGCAAACAACTCTACCTTAAAACCCTCTTTCATTACAAATTGTTCTGCCAATGGCGCAGACAATGCATGATTTAGATTTTCAGGTTTTAATTCCTGTTTGTTATTGATTAATTGCTGAACCTTTTTCTGATTTATACCTGAACTATTTTTTGTACCCGTCCAAATAATACTATCAAGACCTAAAACCAGTTGATCCAATTTCAATAATTCTGTTGGGAAAGAAATAGGGCCACCTGCCGGCTGCACCCAAGGCTCTTTCCTACTTCCATTGATATATTCAGCATTTACAGCTCTAAATTTGTAAAAAAACTGCTGATTTTTATGGTCAATTACATCCTTTAAAACGCTATACTCAGGCTCATCTTTCCAGGTAGAGTATTTAAAATTCAATTTTTTAGCCATCAGTTCAGTCACTGCCCTATAACCTTTATCATTTAGATGTATCCCATTAATAGTTACAGAATCGGTAGCACTTTCCAATTCTAGACTAGGCCCATAGAGATCTATGAATGGGATATTTAGCTGTTTAGCAACATCGGACATTCCTTCTGTATATAGTTTCAGATTAGCATTATGCTCTTTAGGATCAGGCAAATTGCCACCCAGTTTTTCATGAGCGATTGGGGAAATGAGAATAATTTCAGGAGCTGAAACTGAGTTGTACTTCTGTTGTTTGAGATGCAGAAGAAATCCTGAAAGGCGGTGTTTAAAATTTGTGAGACTATCCGGACCCTTAAATGCCTCATTTAAGCCGAAACAGGCGAAAATTATATCTGCCTTTTGTAGGGATAGCTGCTGATCCAATGTACCAAAATTATAGGGTCTAGGCTGCAAACCAACTTCATCGGCGCTCCAGCCCATATTCCGAACGGTCAGGTTTAAATCAGGAAAGCTCTTGTAAAGAAGTGGTTCGAAATAGTTAAAATTTTGCAGGCGCTCGGCAAAGGTATTTCCAAGAATTACGATTCGCTGACCTTTTTGGGGCTTAAAGTCTATAACCTTATTTCTATAAGCCGCAAAAAAAATACTAGTTATTAAAAGTAAAATTGCAAATAGCAGGGTTCTGTAATGTTTCATAATTTAATGCTTATCAAAAATTTCTACTCTTACCAATTAAGGTCCTTATTCTTTGTTCCTTGATCTTTATTCAATAAAACTCCTGTCCTTCATCCAATTAACAGCCCTCCCAAACCATTCTTCAAAAACAGGTTTTTTAAGGAAGCCATGTTCCCCTTCAGAATAAATATGCAATTCTGCATTAACCTTATTTTTACGCAAGGCATGGTAAAACCTAAAACTATTTTCAGGAGAAACGACCGTATCATCAGCTGTATGGACTAGAAAAGTTTGCGGACTTGATTGATTAACATGAAGTTCATTGGAGAAAAAAGCGATTTTTTCTGGTGATGGCGATTTTCCTAACAGATTATTACGGCTACCGATATGGCCAATTTCGTTTGAAAAACTGATAACAGGATTAACAAGGACCATAAAATCTGGTCGGAGATCTATATTTTCAGAATTTTCTATAATTCGGGCATCAAAATGAGTACCTGCACTTGAGGCTAGATGCCCGCCGGCAGAAAATCCCATGATACCAATTTTACTGGTATCAATATTCCATTTAACGGCATTTTGATGTACCATTTTTAAAGCTTGCAAGGCATCTTGTAATGGGCCGATTGATTTATCTTCCATGATTCTATCATCCGGAAGACGGTATTTAAGCACAAAAGCGGTGACTCCCAGTTTTGCAAAGGTCCTGGCCACATCAGTACCTTCACGTTTTGTGAGTAAACCGCCATAACCCCCACCCGGACAAATAATGACAGCAGAACCTTTAGATAGATTTTTTAAAGGAAGAAAAATGGTTAAGGTTGGTATAGACACGTTCCTTGTCACGGTATCTACTAAAGCATTTGCTGTAATCTGCTCTTCATTTATACTAATTTTCGAGTTCGGAATTTTACCGGAATACAGTGGTATGACTTGTTGAGCGTTAGAGAACTTTACTAAAAAGATAAAAAAAATCAGGACCTTCTTATTAATCATAAAACTGATAATTAAAACGTATACCTAACATACTAATTTATTTATCCAATTTCATATAAGCCATTCGGAAATCCTGTTCAAGCTAGTCAAAATTTGGAGATCATAAAACTGTTTTACTGCAAACGCCTGCTCAAGATGGCTGATAATTCTACCCCCAATAAAGTATCCAGCTATTCTAAACAAAATGGAGTGAGTAATTGATACCTAATTGCTGAATGGAGGCCCCATGAATGAAATATTCAAAATGAGGCTGGTTATAGAAATAAGATTAGTAGATATCCTTTTTCTTAGAAAGACGGAATCAGGTATAATTAATTAAAAATACTATGATTGTTCCTGAAAATGATCTCTTAAATTTTTATACAAGCTTAAACTAGGCTGTCAACTCCTCATACGCAGCCGTTAAACTCCTTTGTATGCCCTGACCCTGAAAATCTTCAGCACCCGGAATACTCACTGCTTTTAGTATATCATCTTTAGACTTACCTGATTTAATCTCATTTTTAACAAAAACAAGGAGCTTTTCAAGATAGTTCTGCATTGCTTTTAAATCTTCCTTATTCCCAGTCACCTTTTCCGGATCTAATGAATGTCCAAAAACAAATAGTGTATCGTTATCATATTTAGCAATCGCTTTTTCAAGTACTTCGGTCCAGCTCTGAATATTGGCACCAGCGCTCTTGTCAATAAAAGGATATCGCCTGTTAAACATCAAATCACCCATGTGGGCGATATTGGCATCCTGAAAATGAACAATGATATCCCCATTGGTATGGCCAGCTCCAAAATATTGGGCCTGAACACGTTCAGAGCCAACTTTAGCCTTCCATTGATCTTGAAATACCGTATCAGCAAACAACTGTTTATCCTCAGATTTTTGTGCAACTGCTGTTTTTTGATGATTGGCAAGACAATTTACATGACCGACCACTTTTTCAGCTAAGCCTTTAAAGGCAATATTACCACCGGTATGATCACCATGATGATGGGTATTGATCAAATATTGAACTGGTTTTTCTGATCCTTTTTTCAATTCAGCAATAAGGTGCGTAGCTGGATCCTGAAATTGAGTATCGACCACTACCATACCCGAACTATTTGACAGCCACGCAATTGTTCCACCCTGCTCAGTAAATATGCCGACATTATTTCTTAGCAAACTAAACTTATATTTTGGTTGCAATAAACTATCAGCAAAGGTTTGATGAGAAGATAAGGCTATCATTCCCAGTGACAGACCTGCATGTTGTATGAATTTTCTACGTTGCATCCAATTAAGATTTTTATGTTAAATATAGCTATGGTTTAAAAACAATATAATGATTAAATCATGTTCAAATTATGCTTTCAACGGCACTGGGCAAAGTTCTTTTACCTTTCCTACCACATAATCAATTTCTTCACGGGTATTTAATTTGCTAAATGAAAACCTGACAGCAGGCCGATCAGGGTTTGCATGTATACCATTTAAAACATGTGAGCCTATATTAGTTCCGGAACTGCAAGCGCTACCACCTGAAGCTGATATCCCAGCTATATCCAAACTAAAAAGTAGCATTTCTGCCATTTCCATCTCTGGAAAAGATACATTCAATACTGTATAGAGACTTTTATCAGGACCTGTTTCACCATTAAATTCAATTCCCGGAACATGTTTGACCAATTCTTCCATCATGTATGTTTTCAGCCCTTGAATATATTCATGATGCTGTTCCATTTTTCCGTATGCGATCTCCAGAGATTTTGCTAATCCAATGATTCCGTACACATTTTCGGTTCCTCCTCTCATATTTCTTTCCTGTGATCCACCAAAAATCATGGGATTTATTTTAATAGCATGATGGATATAAAGAAAACCTACTCCTTTTGGCCCATGTAGCTTATGGGCAGCACAAACCAAAAAATGCACTTTCAAACGACTAAGATCATGAGGATAATGTCCCATGGTTTGAACTGTATCGCTATGAAAAATAGCATTATATTTTTCACATAATTCTCCTACGGCTTCAATATCCGTAAGCGTCCCCAATTCATTATTAGCATGCATCAATGAAACAAAGCTGCGTTCATTGGAACTCAATAATTCTTCCAGATGCTTATAATCTATTAAACCTTTTGAATCGATATTAACATAACTTAAACGAATATCACCGCTTTTTTCTAGAGCCTGAAGGGTATGAAGTACAGCATGATGTTCAATTAATGAAGTAATAGCATGCTTGATTCCGTAATCAATAATACCACATCGTATAGCCATATTATCTGCTTCTGTACCTCCTGAAGTAAAGAAAAATTCAGATGGTGAGGCATGCAGTAATCCGGCAACAGTTTTACGTGCCTTTTCAATAAGTGTACGCACCTCACGACCGTGAGAATGAATTGAAGATGGATTTCCATGATCAGTTTCCATCACTTGGTACATTGCCTTTAACACTTCTTTATCAAAAGGTGTTGTTGCAGCATTATCTAGATATACACGCATTTTTTAAAATTACATAAACGAATAAACAGTTTGCATAAGCCATTGGTAAAAACTAGGCAAACCTGAAGAGAAATTTTTGTTACTGAGTTTAAGTCGATATTAATAAATTAATTAAATAGACTATACAGTCAGCCTTAATATTTCTTTTATATCTGAAATGATTTTTTGAGCCAGATTCTCAGCAATAGTTTCTGAACTTCCTTCAGAATATATTCTGATTATAGGTTCTGTATTTGACCTTCTGAGGTGAACCCATTGTTTATCAAATTCAATTTTCAATCCGTCAATTGTGCTGTGAGGTTGCTTTTCATATCGTTTTTCAACTTCAGCAAGCAATGCATCAATATCCATCTCAGGCGTGAGTGTGATCTTATTCTTTGATATAAAGTAAGCTGGATAAGACGCTCTGAGAACAGAAACGGTTTGACCTTTCTTGGCTAAGTGGGTCAAAAATAAAGCGATCCCGACCAATGCATCACGGCCATAATGCGATTCAGGATAAATTACCCCGCCATTTCCTTCACCACCAATTATCGCATGAGTTTGTTTCATTGCATTGACCACATTTACCTCACCTACAGCAGCTGCGGTATACGTACATCCAGCAGCCTCAGTTACATCCCGTAATGCACGGGTTGAAGATAAATTCGATACTGTATTTCCAGGAGTATGCATCAACACATAGTCAGAAACCGCAACAAGCGTATATTCTTCGCCAAACATGGATCCATCTTCACAAACAAAACATAAACGATCCACATCCGGATCAACGGCAATACCTAGATCGGCTTTTTTGGAAACTACTTCACGCGACAGATCAATCAAATTTTCTGCAAGAGGTTCTGGATTATGCGGAAATTCACCATTGGGTTCACAGTAAAGTTCATGAATGGTAGACACTCCTAATGCCTTGAGTAATGCAGGAACAAAAATGCCTCCTGAAGAGTTAACACAGTCAATCACCACCTTAAAATTTGCCTTTCGAATAGCATCTACATCAACAAGTGGTAATGCCAGAACTTTATCTATATGCTTTTGGAGGTAACTATCATCGTAAACTACAATACCCAGATCGTTTACATCTGCATACTCTAGGTCTGTTTTTTCGGCCATTGTTAAAATCCATTGGCCATCCAGATCAGATATAAACTCCCCTTTTTCATTCAGTAGCTTTAAGGCATTCCATTGTTTTGGGTTATGGCTCGCTGTAAGAATGATACCACCGCCTGCATGTTCATCAGGAACGGCTACTTCTACAGTTGGAGTAGTAGAAAGTCCAAGATCAACAACATCGATCCCAATGCTCTGAAGCGTTCCTACGACCAGATTTCTAACCATTTCGCCGGATATCCGGGCATCTCTCCCAATTACAATTTTTTTCTTACCCGTGTTGGCAATAACCCATTGACCAAAGGCTGCTGTAAATTTTATAATGTCAGGAGGTG
The DNA here is from genome assembly GCA_903821625.1 of uncultured Sphingobacteriales bacterium. Classification (GTDB taxonomy): domain Bacteria; phylum Bacteroidota; class Bacteroidia; order Sphingobacteriales; family Sphingobacteriaceae; genus Daejeonella. The sequence goes on from CAIJME010000225.1 coordinate 10,112, forward strand.
TTAAACCATTGCCAGCTATGCCACCTATTGTACCTCTTATTCCCGAGATTGATTTGATTAAAGTCACTTTATTTTATTAATGGTTCAAAAATAACAAATCCATTGTATACACGAACTGTAAAAAGGTAAATGTATATATTTGTTCTATAATTCTGATACCTGCATATGCCAAAAAAGTGGTTTCAAAACTGGTTTAGTTCTCCATATTACCATATCTTGTATCATCAAAGAAATGACGAAGAAGCTGAATTCTTTATAGATAATCTTTGCGAATTGCTTAAACCAGCTGAAAATTTTAAGCTGCTTGATATTGCATGTGGCCGAGGAAGGCATTCAGTGTACCTGAATAAAAAAGGATTTGACGTAACTGGAATAGATCTTTCAAATGCTAGTATAAAATTTGCGCAGCAATTTGAAAATGAGAATCTCCAATTCTATGTTCACGATATGCGAAATTCATTTTATATCAATTATTTCAGTATTGCGTTCAACCTCTTTACTAGTTTTGGATACTTTGAAACAGAAAAAGATCATTTGAACGCACTCAGAGCATTCAATAAATCATTAAAAAGATCAGGTATCTTAGTCCTGGATTATTTTAACAGCGAAAAAATTGTGCGGAATCTGGCTCATCAGGAAGTAAAGCAGGTAGATGGAATAGAATTTTATATCACAAAAAAAGTAAGCAATGGAAATATCATTAAAAATATTTCCTTTGAACATAAGAGTAAAAACTTTTCATATAAGGAAGAAGTAAAGGCTTTCAGTAAAAGTGATTTTGAAAGAATGTTTGAAAAAAGCGGATTCAAGGTATTAAAATACTTTGGTGATTATGCATTAAATCCATTTAATGAAATCAAATCTGACCGTTTAATTTTTATTTGCCAAAAAGCCGATGCTTGAACAATTAATTCAGTTTGATCAGAACCTATTTTTTACCATCAACCATGGTTTAAGTAATTCATTTTTTGATTGGCTCATGCCAGCACTCAGAAACCGTTTTTTCTGGACACCCCTATATCTGTTTATCATTATATTTTTAATTCGTAATTATGGTAAAAAAGGCTGGATAATGATATTATTTTTAGGACTAACCTTTGGATGCACTGATTTTATTTCTTCTTCACTAATAAAACCAACAGTTCAAAGGCTAAGGCCTTGTAATGACCCTGAAATTAAATCAGCTGTTAACAATTTAATTGATTGTGGTAGTGGCTTCAGCTTTCCATCATCACATGCATCCAATCATTTTGGATTAGCAGTCTTTTTAATCATGATGTTCTATCCAAAATGGAAACTGATTTTGCCCATAGGATTATTATGGGCAGCATCTATAAGTTTCGCACAGGTGTATGTTGGCGTCCACTACCCTATCGATATACTCGCAGGGGCAATGCTTGGAGGAATGATTGGGTTTATGATGGGTACAATTTTATTGGCAAGTAAAACATTCAAAGCATGGAATTCTGGCAACTGATACTGCTTTTCGGCAGTGCTTTATTGGGCGGATTGGGAATATTTCTATTTAAAAAAGATAATTCGAATCGTTTAAAACTGGTTTTATCGTTCAGCGGTGCTTATTTGTTCGCAATTACAGTATTGCATCTGATGCCCGACGTTTACTCTTCCGAAAATCCTCAAATTGGACTGTTTATTCTCGGTGGTTTTTTACTTCAGATTTTCATGGAGCAATTTTCTGAAGGAATTGAACATGGGCATATTCACAAACATAGCCATAAGCAATTTGTTTTTCCTGTAGGTATTATGATCAGCCTTTGTTTACACGCATTTCTTGAAGGTATGCCATTAGCCAAAGGACAGCATGAAGAACTAGTATATGGAATTGCATTGCATCATATCCCAGCAGCATTCGCATTGGGAAGTGTTTTAATGGAGAATAAATTAAGTAAAAGAATAGTTATAGTTCTATTGGGTTTATTTGCACTAATGAGTCCTTTAGGCTACTGGCTGAGTTTTGAGATCGGGAAAGGAGCTATTGGCAATATTGAAGTCTATTTTGACCGAATCATGGGTGTTGTGATAGGAATATTCCTTCATATTTCTACTACTATATTGTTCGAATCAAGTGTAGATCATAAATTTAACTTAAAAAAGGTAGTTGCTGTTCTGCTTGGAGTGAGTATTGCCTTAGCAGGTTTTTTTATGCATTAAGTTGTAGGTAATAAGTTGTAGGTAATAAGTTTTAGGTAATAGGTTTTAGGTTATAGGTTTTAGGTTATAGTGCAGCCTGACAACTGAAAACTGACAACTGACAACTGACAACTGACAACTGACAACTATCAATTCTCAATTGAACCCTATCCCCTCATTTTATCAAGCAGATCACTCAATATTCCAGCTTCTGTGCTATTGATATTTTCATCGAGAAAGTTTTTAGATGACATTTCAACATCTAATTTAAGTAGAAGATCTAAGCCCTTTTTCGTAATCAGAATATCAACTGCACGTCGGTCTTTAGTATTGATAAAACGGTTAACCAATTCTTTTTGTTCTAGGCGATCTACAATTCTTGAGGCATCCGACATCTTATCCAACATTCGCTCCTTGAGCATATTGATGGTTGCCGGATTAGGGTGTTGTCCGCGTAAAATTCGAAGAATATTATATTGCTGAAGGGTAATTTTATACTTATTAAGCTGTTGTTTAAGTAAATTAGTTATCCATCCATAGGTATAAATCAGGTTTACGATCGCCTTCTGATGATTATTTTCAAACTTATTACTAAAAATTTCTTTCTCTATTTCCATAATACAAAAAATTAACAGCCTGTTAAAGCTGAAAATTTACAAAAGTATTTTATTTATCCTTTGATGATGATTGTTCATCTTCCTGTCCATATTTCCAAGGACAGTGTCTGCATTTATTTTTACAGCAAGTACCTCTTTTCAAATGGTAAGTCTCAGTAAAAACAAGATTGCCATCTTTATCTATGTAATAATCAATATTTTCAATCGGCATGATTCAGCAATTTTACCACTAATTTATCTTTAAAATGCTCCTTTAGGTAAGTTCCATTGCCATGCAATGTCCAAACTTGACTAGGATTTACCTCTCTGAGCATAGTGAGTATATCATTCCAATCCACATGGTCAGAGATCAATAAAGACAGATCATTATTCAGTTGAAGTTTCATCCATCCAGAGGCAAATGCCCTTACTACATTCTTTGCCCGGATATAGCTATTAAAGGTTAAAGGAGGAACAATATAAACCAGATTCATATCAGGTTGTTTCATTTGCTTTCTGTTATAAAGCTCATATTTACCCAAACTAAATCCAAAAGATTCATAGATCTTATTCAGGCTATAAATAGAGTGATGAACCAGTGTTGTTCGTTTCGGACAATGATCTGTGATCAGTCTAGAAATTCTTTGTGCCTTGCCTAATGAATAAGCTCCCAGCATTACATTATGATTGAATGCATTCAACTTCATAATCTCTTCTATTGCATTAGGATGCTGCACAGATGGATTCGCAAATGTAGTTTCAGTGATCAATACATCTGCTTTCACAAATTCAATTCTTTCACAAGTTGGATCTTCCTGCAGCTTATAATCTCCTGTATATAAATATCTTATACCCAAGTATTCTAATAGAATCTGGGCAGACCCAAGAATATGACCTGCAGGAATAAAGCTGATTTTTATTCCATTCAACTCAAAAATCTTCGAATATGAATAAATATTAAAGTTATTCCCTGCTTGCTTATGATAACGATGCTGAATAATTGTAGCAGTGGCAGCCGTACAATATAAATTTACATTTCCCCTTACAGCATGGTCGCCGTGTGCATGAGATATTACTGCATGATTAACAGCATTTTTGGGGTCAAGATAAAAATCTCCTAAACTGCAATACAGTCCATTATCCGTAAGAGTTAAAAAATCTTCAATGATCATGCTCACTTACCAAATTGAGGAATTGCTGATCTAATGCTAGAATTTGAGGTATTAATAATTGACTTTCATCATTGTACAGAATATGATCTGCCAGTTTTATTTTTTTTTCATCACTTAATTGCCTTTTCATTCTCAGCACTATTTCATCCTGACTAATTCCATCTCTTGCAATAATCCTTCGAACCCTGGAGGCCTCAGGCGAAACCACCAATACAGACAGATCGCACATTTTATACGATTCAGTTTCAAATAAGAGTGCAGCTTCTTTAATAATGTAAGGCGCATCAGTATGCATGGCAAGCCATTTATCAAAAGCTCTGAATACAGTAGGATGAACTAAGGCATTTAATTTATTTAACTCAGACTCATTATTGAAAACTATAGAGGACAGATATGACCTATTCAACTCTCCATCATTTGAATAGGTTTTTTCACCAAATGTTTTCAGAATTTCTTCCTTTAAAACAGGATCAGTTTTTAGGATCAATTTTGCAGCAGTATCAGCATAAAAAATTGGGATACCCAATAATTCAAACACTTTACAGACGGTTGTTTTACCGCTTCCTATTCCACCTGTTATACCAATTTTTAGCATCACTTTTGAATGATAAAATCAATGTTCTGAGGTTCAATCTTAACCAATTCGCAAAACTCAGGAAATTTACTGATTACGACTGGTAATTGTTTATAGCCTTTAGATTTCCAATTATTTAAATCTACACTAGCTTCAAAATTTCGTCGATCAATTTTTGAATAATTACTCAATGTCGTAAGAAACGTAATTTCAACTTTATCAGGCAGTAACTTTACATTTTTAAATTCATTATTGTTTAGCAACACTATTGGCACATCTACTACTTTTTCAGTGTACTCATCAACCATCAACTTTAAATCAACAAGTTTTGGATAAATACTGATATTCGCTTTAACAGGCCTCTGTAATGATATTTTGCCATTGTAATTACTAGTGATATTTTTCAGCTTCAGTGTGTCTGTATACCAGTAATCAAGCTTTTTAAGTTCATTTACCGGTCCAGTAACCGTTACATAAGATGGATATATTTGTATGGTATCTGAAATGCCGTAATGATTTTCGAAGCGAATATCATAGTTAAGACGAATTGGAATTTTTTTAACTGCACGGGATGAAAAATCAAAATACAAGATATCTGGGTGGATATTTACCACTTTCTGGGCTGATTCAAACTGCTTGTTAATGTACGACAGCTGATCAGAAAGATTTATATATGTTTGTTTTTCGAGTTTTTCAAGATCAATATTCACGGATTGGGGATTTATCCGCAGTTTAGAGAATAACAATTGCCAGCCTGTACCTTCAATCTGCAGATCTATCGTATCAGATTGTAAGGAATGAAAGGCCTTATTATCTGGGAAATTTACATAATGTACTAGCGTTTGAACCTGATAAACATACCTGTTTGACAGTGCGAAGAACATCCATGCTCCAACTGCAAATAAAAGGCAGACGAAAAAAAGAGAGATCCGACGACGTTCAACTTTACTGAATTTTATGAATGGCATATTTAACTATCGTTTATCAAATTTAGTTAAATAAAAACGCCGCCTCCAAAAGAAGCGGCGATCAACTAATTTAAATTCAAGGTTATTTAGTTACCGTTGCGTTTAGAGCTTTAGATGATTCCAGAGACACTGAAGATTTTTCGAAACGGATTTTTGTACCGCTCTCTACTTCAATCAGGAAAGTTGAATCATTCATCTCTACAATTTTACCATGAATTCCTGAAGTGGTGATCACTTTATCACCTTTTTTCAATTCTTCAACAAATTTTTTATGATCCTTAGCTTTTTTCATTTGTGGGCGTATCATAAAAAAGTAAAACACCACAATAATAAGCAGCATTGGTAAAAACTGCCCGATTTGTTCCATATTCATATTATATTTTATTTGGTTTAAAGTTATTTTGCTGCCAGAACATTACCCAATATATTCAATTCGGTAAGTGATGGAAC
>CAIJME010000226.1 GCA_903821625.1 uncultured Sphingobacteriales bacterium
ATGTTAATGATGCCAGAGGTTCCTTCAGCATCGTATTTTGCAGAAGGAGAAGTGATAACCTCTACGTTTTTGATCTGATCAGCAGGAATTGCTTTTAAAGCATCTGCCATATTATTGGCCATTGACCCTGAGGGCTTACCATTGATCAATACTCTTACATTCTGGCTTCCTCTAAGCGATACATTGCCCTCAAAATCAACAGATAGCAAAGGAACCTTACGAAGTACATCTGTAGCATTTCCACCTGCAATGGCAATATCCTGTTCGGCATTATAAACCAGCTTATCAATCTTGTTTTCTATGATCGGGGTCGTTCCTGTAATTACCACTTCATTTAACATTTTTAAATTGGGTGCCAAAAGAATACGACCTAGATTCAAATCAGGCTTTCCAGGTGTAGTTTTCACTGAATCCAAGATTTTAGTCTGGTATCCAAGGAAAGCAATAGTGATACGATACGATCCTGCAACAATATTCTCTATTTTGAATGCACCCTTTTCATCGGTAAGGGCACCATTGGTAGTTTTTACTGAACCTGCACGGCCCATTGAAACAGTAGCATAGTCAATTGGCTTAGCGCTTAATGAATCAAGAACAATACCAGAAATTCTTCCTGTTACAGAAGGAGCTGCTGCCCCACCCATTCCTTGTGCTGAAGCAAAAGATATCCCTGTGAATAAAGCAATAAGTACTAAAAAATATTTCATGTAATTGGTTTTATGGAATTAGTCGCGAAAGTACGGAGTATGTTACAGGAATTCAGGCTTAAATTGTTATTTGAAAGTAAAATGAATTGATAATCAAAAAGCTAGCTACTCGCTAGAATGCAGAAAACAAAGGATTTATGCTAAGGTTTTGAAAGATGACTGAAAAACAGAAAGGATACACGCTAGCCTATCCATTCTGTTTTAAAAATCTAAATGACGATATTAATGATTTTCCCCTTTACGAAAATAATTTTCTTTGGAGTTTTACCGTCTAAATATTTCACTAGATCAGTATTTGCTAAGACGATGGCTTCAACTTCTGCCTGACTTAAGCTAAGCGAAATATTCAAGTTCATTCTGGTTTTTCCATTTACAGAAACCGGGTAAGAGAATTCATTCTCAACCAAATATTCTGGATTAAACACCGGGTAAGGAGCTACAGAAAGTGTTCCAGGTGCATTGCCAAGTAAAGTCCATAGCTCTTCAGAAATATGAGGGGCATACGAAGAAAGAACAATAACCAGATCCTGAATAATCTTTCTCTTATTACATTTAAGATCAGTTAATTCATTGATACAGATCATAAAACTAGATACAGATGTATTGAATGAAAAGCGTTCAATATCTTCTTCAACCTTACGGATAATCTTATGCAGTGCTTTGTACTCTGCCTTTGAGGGCTCCTGGTCAGACACCTTAAAATTAAACTCATCGTCATGGGATAGTTTCCAGAATTTGCGAAGGAATTTAAAAACCCCTTCAATTCCATTCGTGTTCCATGGTTTACTTTGCTCTAGCGGGCCAAGGAACATTTCATACATCCTGAGGGTATCGGCTCCATAGCGTTCTATAATATCATCTGGACTTACCACATTGAATTTAGATTTCGACATCTTTTCAACTTCAACACCGCAGATATATTTATCATTTTCGAGTATGAATTCGGCATCCGCAAATTCAGATCTGAATACTTTAAATTTTTCGAGGTCAAGAACTTCATTGAACACGATATTAACATCAACATGGAGTGCCGAGGTGGTATATTGCGATTTCAGTCCATGAGAAACAAATTTATTTGTTCCACGCCCATCTTGATCAATGATCCGATACACAAAATTAGACCTCCCCTGAATCATTCCTTGATTGATCAATTTTTTGAATGGTTCTTCTTCTACAACATACCCCAGATCTTTCAAAAATTTATTCCAGAAACGGCTGTAAAGTAAATGACCGGTAGCATGTTCTGATCCGCCGATGTACAAATCTACATCCTTCCAATAAGCGATTGCATTTGCCGGAGCAAATGAATCCTGATTACGATCATCTTGTGAAGCCATGTAACGATACCAATACCAGCTTGAACCAGCCCAACCGGGCATAGTGCTCAGCTCATATTCCAGATCTCCTTTATATTTCCAGTTTTCGGCTCTTCCCAATGGGGGTTCTCCGCTTTCGGTAGGTAAATATTTATCCACTTCAGGTAAAACAAGCGGAAGATCTTCTGTAGCAATAAGTTGCGGAAGTCCGTCTTTGAAATAAACAGGTACCGGTTCTCCCCAATAGCGCTGCCGGCCAAAAATAGCATCACGCAAGCGAAAATTGACTTTTGCTTTACCCGCCCCAAGTTGTTCAAGCTTAGCGATCATAGTTGCTGTTGCTTGCTTATAATTCAAGCCATTGATAATTCCTGAATTGATATAAAGACCGTCTTTTGTGGGGTCGGCCTGAATATTCAGATCACGCTGTGCATCCGAGATGGCTACAATTGGCAAACCAAATTTAGTAGCAAATAGCCAGTCACGCTGATCTCCAGAAGGAACAGCCATCACTGCACCGGTTCCATAACCTGCAAGAACATAATCCGCAATCCAAATAGGCACCGGAGCTCCACTGATTGGATGTTTGGCATAACTTCCCGTAAATGCACCTGATACGGTCTTGGTATCGGCCATACGGTCAAGTTCGGTCTTCTTTTTTGTCTGATCGATATAGTTCTGAATTTCCTCAATATGATCTGGAGTAGTTAAACCTTCAACAAGCTCATGCTCTGGAGCCAGAACAAGGAAAGTAGTTCCATAAAGTGTATCCACACGGGTAGTAAACACCTCAATAAATGCCCCTGAATTTAATCCGAATCTAACCAGTGCACCCACACTCTTACCAATCCAGTTACGCTGCATTTCTTTTAAAGGATCAGGCCAGTCGATATGATCCAACCCCTGTAGTAAACGATCAGCATAAGCCGTGATGCGCATACTCCATTGCATCATTTTCTTTTGTTCAACAGGATATCCTCCACGCTCAGAGTAGCCATCCTTAACCTCATCGTTTGCAAGAACAGTTCCCAACAATGGGCACCAGTTCACGGTACTTTCACGTAAATAGGTAAGTCGGTATTTGAGTAGTTCAGTTTGTTTATCTGTATCCGATTTCAGCTTCCATTGCTCAGCAGAAAAAATTTCGGAATCCTCATCAGATACTGCTTTAATACCCTGGCTTCCTGAATCTTCAAATTTTTTGATCAGTTCTTCAATACTTTCTGCTTGTTCACTCTCTAGATTATACCAAGAATTGAATAAAAGCATGAAGATCCACTGGGTCCATTTATAATACCCTGGATCACTAGTTCTTACCTCTCTGCTCCAATCATACGAAAACCCAAGGTTATCCAACTGCTCGCGGTAACGGTTTATATTGGTTTCAGTAGTTATTGCCGGATGTTGACCCGTTTGTATAGCATATTGTTCTGCAGGCAATCCAAAAGAATCGTATCCCATAGGATGCAATACGTTAAAACCCTTGAGACGCTTGTAACGGGAAAAAATATCAGAGGCTATATATCCCAGCGGATGACCAACATGAAGTCCGGCACCTGATGGATAAGGAAACATATCCAAAACGTAATATTTTGGCTTTTCTGAACTATTATCTACCCTAAAGGTATTATTCATGGCCCAGAATTTTTGCCACTTCTTCTCTATATCTCTGAATTGATAATCCATCTTAAAACTGAATAAGATGCGAAAATACTAAAATCCGTGGTTTTATGGAACCAATAGAAGCAGCAAATTCCTTTATAATCTTGTTCAAAGGGCCAAATAAAAAAATTAACAAAGTTTAACTGCTAAATAAGACCAGTTAAACGCATATTATTTACCTTTACCTAAAATATCTATTTTAGTACCACAAAATTTGCTCATGGAAGAATTTGAAAGAAGTACCTCATCAGGAAAAACAAAAACTATTTATGTTTCAACGGTAATCAGCATTGCGCTGGTTTTACTTATGACAGGTCTTCTAGGACTGATTTTGGTTCACGCTAAAAATCTTTCAAAATATGTAAAAGAAAATATTGTCCTTAATATTATTGTTAATGAGGGTGCAAAAGAGGTAGATGTAACTGCCCTGCAAAAACAGCTAGATGCTAATCCGTATGTACTTAAAACTCAATATGTAAGTAAGGAGTTAGCTGCCAGAAATCTAACCAAAGATCTTGGCGAAGATTTCGTTGATTTTCTGGGATATAACCCCTTATTGTCATCCATTGATGTCTATTTAAAGGCCGATTACGCCAATAACGCAAGCATTCAGACATTCACCGCTACGCTAAATAAAAACCCACTAGTTAAAGAGGTTGTGTATCAAAAATCATTGATTGATATGGTTAACCAGAACATAAAAGGCATTGGTTTGGTAATTTTGGCCTTTGCATCTATATTACTGATCATTGCCGTTGCCCTAATCAATAACACGATCAGACTGGCTATCTACTCACAACGATTCCTGATAAAAAGTATGCAGTTGGTGGGTGCTACCAAAAATTTCATTCGCATGCCATTTTTAACTTATGGTGTGCTTCATGGATTGATTGGAGGTTTAATTGCGATAATTTTATTGCTGCTAACCCTCTATTTTGCGCAGCAGCAGGTTCCTGAAATGATCATTCTACGTGATTGGTTTGAATTTAGCCTTGTGTTTATCGGAGTTATTGGAATTGGAGTACTTATTTCAGGCTTAAGCACCTATTTTGCAGTGAGCAAATTTCTTCGTTTAAAAATTTACGATCTTTATAAATAATGGCACAGAAAAATACACCACTCAAAGAATCCCAGCAAGAACCATTTGTATTTGGGAAAAATAATTATAGATTACTGCTTTTAAGTATTGCAATGGTAGTTTTAGGATTTATCCTAATGATCGGCGAGACCGATATCTATGAGTTCAAAAAGATCATTTTGGCCCCAATTATTGTATTGGCTGGCTTTGGTGTTGGCTTTATTGCAATCCTCAAAAAACCTGCTCAAAATAACTAATGACTATATTTCAGGGAATCATTCTGGCCATAATTGAGGGCCTGACTGAATTTTTACCGGTATCATCCACCGGACACATGATCATTGGGTCATCTGTCATGGGTATACAATCTGACGAGTTCGTGAAGTTGTTCACCGTTGCCATTCAACTCGGAGCAATATTATCGGTTATAGCCCTTTACTTCAAGCACTTTTTTCAAACTTTCGGATTCTACTTTAAGCTCTTAGTCGCTTTTTTGCCTGCAGTATTTTTTGGCCTGCTACTTAGCGATAAGATCGATCAGCTTATGGAAAGTGCTCTGGGGGTTGCAATTGCTCTCTTGCTAGGAGGTATTATCTTGCTATTTGTAGATAAATGGTTTAAAGATGGAGAAATAGACAACCCTAATGATATTTCATATCGCACAGCCTTTAATATTGGATTGTTCCAATGCCTTTCAATGATACCTGGGACTTCAAGATCTGCCGCAACAATTGTTGGTGGCATGTCGCAGCGTTTATCCAGAAAAGCGGCGGCCGAATTCTCATTCTTTTTAGCAGTTCCAACAATGTTCGGAGCAACTACTAAGAAACTATATGACTTTTATAAAGATGGATTTGTAATTAGCGCTGATCAGATCAATCTGTTGATCATTGGAAATATTGTGGCATTTATTGTAGCCATGCTTGCCATTCGCTATTTTTTAACATTCCTCCAAACCAAAGGCTTCAGAATTTTTGGCTGGTACCGGATAATCGTAGGCGGCATTATCCTGTTACTGCTAGGTTCGGGTTATGATCTCCAAGTAATCTGATGATCGAAAAAACAGATAAAATATTCCCTGAGTTTAATTTTACCGAAGGCGAAATGCTGCTCATCAATAAACCCTATACCTGGACTAGCTTTGATGTTGTTGGAAAGATTAGAAATTCTTTCAAACCATTGAAACTAAAAGTTGGCCATGCAGGCACACTTGACCCCTTAGCTACTGGATTACTGATCATCTGTACGGGCAAATTCACGAAAAAGATCGATGAGTTTCAGGCACAGGAGAAAGAATATACCGGAACCATGATACTTGGCGCTGGAACTCCATCTTATGATATGGAAACTGAGGTAGATGAAACATGTGATATCAGTCATATCAATGAAAAAATGATCCAAGCAACTATTTCAAAATTCATAGGCGACTTAGATCAATTTCCACCAGCACATTCAGCGGTTAAAGTTGATGGCGAAAGATTGTATATGAAGGCGCGCAGGGGCGAAAATGTGGAGTTAAAAACAAGAAAGGTAAGCATCAGTCAATTTGAAATAACCCGCATAGCGCTTCCTGAGATAGACTTCAGAGTGGTGTGTAGTAAAGGCACTTATATCCGTTCACTGGTATATGATTTTGGTAGATCATTGCAAAACGTAGCCTATCTTAGCGCTTTATGCCGTACCAAGAGTGGTGATTATGAGGTTAAAAGTGCTTTTGAAGTAATGGAACTGGTTAATCATATCCGGCAATTGAAAGAGCAGGGAACTTTAAAATAATAATTAATTTTGCTCGCTAACTCAGAACATGAAGGTCTACAATCATATTGACGAATTCAAGCAGATCAAAAATGCAGTGGTTACCATAGGCACATTTGATGGTGTTCATATCGGGCATCAGAAAATAATCAGCCGGCTGCAGGAGGTGGCTCGTCAACAAGGCGGAGAAACAGTTATTCTAACATTTTTTCCGCATCCGCGAATGATCCTTCATCCAGATGACCTGAACATAAAACTGATCAGTACCATGGATGAGAAAGCTGAACGTCTTTCCAATTTAGGTATAGATCATCTAATCATTACTCCATTCACCCGCGACTTTTCCAATTTGAGTCCACAGGAATATATCAGAGAGATACTTGTTAAAAAAATAGGCACAACGCAGATCATCATTGGCTATGACCACCGATTTGGAAAAGACCGTAGTGGAGGATTGAAAGAATTACAACATTACTCATCAGAACTGGGTTATCAAGTTGAAGAAATCCCGGAACAAGATATTGATGAGGTTGCGATCAGCTCCACCACGATCAGAAATGCTATTTTGAGCGGTGATATCAAGACCGCAGAAAATTTCCTGGGATATCCTTTTCATTTAACGGGGAAAGTAATTAAAGGAGATCAGATAGGTAGAAAAATAGGATTTCCAACTGCCAATCTATTTATCGAAGAAAGTTATAAACTCATTCCTTCGGACGGTATATATGCAGTACGAGTGGATTTTAAAAATGGAGAAGGCAATCTAAAGCGTGCTAATGGGATGGCCTATATCGGTCACCGACCTACAATAAATGGCATGAGCCGGAATATAGAAGTTAATATATTTGACTTTAAAGAAGATATTTACGGACAAACAATTCGCCTAAATTTTCTAGAATATATGCGAGACGATCAAAAATTCAATTCGCTCGAAGAACTTAAAGAGCAGTTAAGCCTGGATGAGATCAAAGCACGGAACTTATTGCTTAAATAAGTTCTTTATAATTTCCAAGAGATAAAAATTAGAGATAAAAAGAAAGCCATCCTTTACAGCATGGCTTTCTACTCTATTATAATTGGTTATTATACTTGTTTTGCAAGTTGCAGATTGATATTCAATTTGATATCATCACCAACAACTATAGCGCCGGCTTCTGTAATTCCATCCCAAGTTAGACCGAATTCTTTACGGCTAATTTTTCCCGAAACTTCAAAACCTGCTTTTTCATTACCATAAAAATCAGTAGCAATACCTCCAAATTCAACTTCCAATTTTACATGTTTAGTTACTTCTTTAACGGTAAGATTACCCACAAGAACATAATCATCGCCATCTTTAGTGAATGAAGTAGATTTAAATGAAATTTTAGGAAATTGTTCTGCATCAAAGAATTCTGCTGATTTCAAATGAGCATCACGCTGCTCTTGGTTTGTATCAATACTATTCACATCCATTGAAAATTCAATTGATGCATCTTTGAAATCTAAATCTGGAGTGCTAAGCGCTCCTTCAAAAGATTTGAACGTACCTGTTAATGTTGAAATTACCAGATGCTTCACCTTGAAATGAACCTCTGAATGCATTGGGTCAATAACCCATTTTGATTTTACCGCTGATTCCATTTTTATATATTTTTATTGTTAATTTCTATTTATATACAAATATACAAAAATAGATGTTTAAACATGTAATTTCAAAGTCATAACAGATTTGCTATAAAACAAGCCAATATAAATGAAAGAGGCTTTTATTAAAGTCTATTAATTATAGAAATGGGAATTAAAATTGTCTGAATATCAAAAATTTCAGAATATATTGATTGCCTGAGCAATACTGGTCAATTAGCCTTTACGATCTCGATTGAGTAAGTGATCTCAACGCCTCCAGCAACAAGCATATCGTGAACTGAACAGTATTTTTTAATTGCCAACTCTGCAGCTCGATCTGCCTTAGCAGGATCAATGTCACCTATTAGCGTAAAATCCATGTGAATTTTAGTAAAAATAGGGGGTAACTGTTCCCTTCTTTCTCCCGTTACACTGACAGAAAAATCTTTGAGACCCTGTTTTTGCTTATTGAGTATCGATACCAGATCCAATGAACTGCAAGAGGCTAATGCCATCAAAACCATTTCCATTGGCCTGACACCTAGCCCCTGCCCACCAATTTCAGGCGAACCATCAATATGAACTTTTACTGTGGAGGAGGGTGCCGAGGCTTCAAAATGCACCGCATCATTCACCCTTTTTAGTTCAACTTTCATGCTTTCTAATTTTATGCAATTTAAAGATTACAGAACTTAAAAACCCCGATCTAGAGATATTATTATTCTGCGTTTGCACGAAACATCAAGGCTCCAACCGTTAGGTTTGTGCGCGGATCAATCAAAATAGCGCCACCATTCAGTTTATTTTCCTGATAAAGGTCAAAAGCAAGTGGCTCTGCTGTTCTGATCACAATTCTACCAATATCATTCAATTGGAATGTATCTGTTTCTATTTTCTCAAGGGTATTGATATTAACCTTATGGAGAATATCTCTAATCTTACATTTGGTAACCTTGCTATTATGCTGCAAAAGATATAGGATGGAAGTATCCAGTGGTTTGGTATCCATCCAGCATAGATCTGCTTCAATAGATTGTGAAACAATAGGTTCATGCGTTGAGTTAACCAAGATATCTCCACGACCGATATCAATATTATCTTTTAAATGAAGTGTAACAGATGTTCCACTATGCACTTCATCTTGTTCCTGCATATTGGTCTCGATCTTGCTGATTGCAGAACGAATGCCTGAGGGTAAAACAGTGATTTGATCATTCAGGCGGAAACTACCGCTTAAAACCCTTCCGGCATATCCGCGATAATCGTGTAGTTCATCAGTCTGAGGCCTAATCACCCATTGTACAGGCATACGTGCCTGAACTGATTTTACATCTTCGTTAACTTCAATGGTTTCCAAATGATCCAATAGGCTTTTCCCAGTATACCATGGCATATTTTGGGATCTGTTGACGATGTTATCTCCCTTCAATGCGCTTACAGGGATATAGGTCACCTCTTTTAGCTTAAGTTTTAGAGCAATTTCTGAATAAGATTTATGGATCTTATTGAAGGCCTCTTCGCTAAAGTTAACCATATCCATTTTGTTGATACAGACTACTACATGTTTTAGCTCTAAAAGAGAAACAATAAATGAGTGTCTGACCGTTTGTTCAACCACCCCATTTCTGGCATCTACCAGAATAATAGCCAGATCAGAATTTGAAGCACCGGTAACCATATTTCGGGTATATTGAATATGGCCAGGGGTATCAGCAATGATAAACTTCCTTTTATCTGTTTGAAAATATTTATAGGCCACATCGATTGTGATTCCCTGCTCACGTTCTGCCTTTAATCCGTCTGTTAAAATAGCAAGGTCAATTGTCCCGTCATCATTTTTACGGTTGGATTGTTGCAAGGCCTCCAGCTGATCTGCAAGAATGGATTCGCTATCATAAAGTAGACGGCCAATCAAGGTGCTTTTGCCATCATCAACACTTCCGGCGGTAAAAAATTTAAGTAAATCCATATTAAAAATAACCCCCTTTTTTGCGGTCTTCCATTGCAGCCTCAGATACTTTATCATCCATTCGGGCTCCCCTTTCACTAATTTTTGACATTTTTATTTCTTCGATAATATCATCGATCTGATCAGCATCCGATTCAACAGCTGCAGTACAGGTCATATCGCCAACTGTTCTGAAACGAACATTACGACGTTCAATTTGATCATCCGCATCCATATTCAGGCAATCTGCCGCTGCCATTAACTGCCCGTTGCGGGTAATCACATCACGCTCATGTGCAAAGTATATGGAAGGTAGTTCTATATTCTCTCTACGGATATAATTCCAGACATCTAATTCTGTCCAGTTACTGATCGGGAAAACCCGTACGTTTTCACCTTTATGAATCTTTCCGTTATAAATATTCCATAATTCAGGACGCTGACGTTTTGGATCCCATTGACCAAATTCATCACGAACTGAAAATATTCTTTCTTTAGCTCTCGCCTTTTCCTCATCTCTGCGGGCACCGCCAATACAAGCATCAAATTTTCCCTCAGCAATAGTGTCAAGTAAGGTTACGGTCTGCAATGCATTCCTGCTAGCATTCTTTCCTGTTTGCTCAATTACTTTTCCCTGATCGATCGAATCCTGAACATGGCCAATAATCAATTTTTCACCGATCCTTGCAATCATATCATCTCTAAAGCTGATCGTTTCAGGAAAATTATGCCCGGTATCAATATGAACCAGCGGAAAAGGAAATTTGCCCGGTCTGAAAGCCTTTTCTGCCAGCCTAACAAGTGTGATAGAATCCTTTCCTCCTGAAAAAAGAAGGGCTGGTTTTTCAAACTGTCCGGCAACCTCACGCAAAATAAATATTGCTTCGGCTTCCAGCTGGTCTAAATAAGTAGTGTCTTGTTTATTCATAAATTAAGTATCAAAAGCGCATAAAAGCGTAAAACTGTCTTTATCTTTTATCAGGATGAGTGAAGGCCGCATTCTTTTTTGTTCTGGTCTTCCCACCACCATCGACCGGCTCTAAAATCTTCACCTTCTTTAACTGCTCTAGTACAAGGCGCACATCCAATACTTGGGAAACCCTGGTCATGCAATGGATTATACGGGATATTGTTTTCCTTGATAAAAGCTTTTAACTGTTCTAACGACCAGTCAAATATTGGATGATATTTATGCAGCTGATTTGATTCATCCCATTCTACTGCATTCATATCTTCCCTATTCATTGATTGTTCAGCACGTATTCCGGTTATCCACAATGAATTTCCGGCAAGAGCACGTTTTAAAGGTTCAACTTTTCTAATCCCACAGCATTCTTTACGGTTGTCTACTGATTCATAAAAGCTACTCGGACCCTTTACGCTGACCATTTGCTCAACTGACTCTGTATTGGGATAGTATGCATGAACCGGCATTCCATACCTTTCAATTGTTCGGTTCCATACGTAATAAGTTTCTGGAAAAAGCCTACCTGTTTCAAGAGTAAATACTTTAATAGGTAATTTATTAGAAAAAATTAGGTGAGAGATCACCTGATCTTCCCAACCAAAACTGGTAGAAAAAACTACTTTCCCGGAAAATCGATTGATTAACAATTCAAGAGACTGTTCTATGCTCAATCCTTCAATTTCCTGTAATATCTCTGCTGATTTATTCATCTTAGGACTTTCATATAGAATTATTAAGTGCATCGGACAGGTCTGACAGAATATCATCAATATCTTCCAAGCCAACAGAGATTCTGATGCTTCCTGGAGATATTCCGATCTGTGTACGTTCGGCATCACTTAATTTAGAATGAGTTGTTGAAGCTGGATGAGTAGCTATTGAACGTGTATCCCCAAGATTTGGTGACAACCTGATCATTTGAAGCGCATCCATAAAACGCTTTGCCCGTTCAAAACCTCCCTTTACAATAAAGGTTACGATGCCACCGCCTTGTTTCATCTGGCGTTTTGCCAATTCATATTGTGGATGAGATGGAAGGAATGGATATCTGACTAGCTCAACTTCAGGATGCTGTTCAAGAGTTTCTGCCACTTTCAAAGCATTACTACAATGCCTGTCCATACGTACTGCAAGCGTTTCAAGACTTTTAGAAAGGGTCCATGCATTGAATGGAGACATCGCCGGACCCGTATGCCTGATAAAAAACATTAGTTCTTTCATCAGATCTTTACGACCTACAAGTACTCCACCTAGTACTCTACCCTGACCGTCCATATATTTAGTTGCCGAATGGCTTACCAGATCGGCGCCAAATAGAATTGGCTTTTGCAAATAGGGTGTTGCAAAACAGTTGTCAACATTCAGGATGAAATTATGTTTCTTCTTTAAATTACCTAGCCATTCCAGATCTACTAATTCCAGACCGGGATTTGAAGGCGTTTCAAGAAACACCATTTTGGTTTCCGGTCGTAAGGCTGCTTCAAAATCTTCAGGCTTTGAGGCATCTACGTAGGTTGTGGTAATTCCCCAGCGAGGTAGCAATTGTGTAAAAAGCTGGTGAGTGGATCCAAAAATTGATCGAAAAGCAACAATATGATCGCCGCTACGTAGTAAACCCGCAATAGATGCAAAAACAGCTGCCATTCCTGATGAAAAAGCTAAGCCTGCTTCAGCACCCTCAAAATCACGAACTTTCTCGATAAACTCGTTGGTATTTGGATTAGAATAACGTGAATAAATATTCCCTTCTACCTCATCGGCAAACATTGCTCTGCCATGTTCTGAATCATCAAAAACAAAACTAGATGTCAGATATAAAGGCACAGAATGCTCTCTGTTTGATGAACGAGGCACCTGGGTACGAATAAGCTTAGATTGTTCTTTCATTTTTTGCGAAGGTTTCGGCAAAAATACTTAATTAAATAAAATTAATCAGGTGCATTTATGTCGCTAATCTCTATTTAATAGTATTTAACCATAATTACAATCAGACTTATTCCAGCAAATACTGCTGTTAATAATTTCCAACTGATTTTTCTAAATAAGGGTTTCTCATTTGAATGATTGACCAATGATGCCGTTGCCTTATTCAACTCCTTAACTTTATGTGCAAAATCACCTCCCAACGTATTTCTCAGCTTATTCATTTGCTGCAAGGTTAGATCTAGTTCATCGGGTAAATGATTTTGAAATATCTCTTTCAGTCGTTTAGCAACTGTTGGCGATTTCCCATTCGTTGAGATCCCTATTTTAAGGTCTCCCTTCTTAACGATTGATCCCAAATAAAAATCACATAGATCAGGCTTATCAGCTACATTGATCAATAAACGCCGCTGGCGCGCCAAAAGCCTGATTTCTGCATTCAGTATATGATCTCCTGTTGCTATAATCACCAGGTCATGACCTTCCAGATCAGCAGCTTCAAATCTTTTTGAATGTAATTTAACCCTTGGATAATTACCTGCCAATTCAAGAAGTTTGGGCAAAAAACTTTCAGCAACAATATTGATCTGGGTATCAGGGCTATTGCTTAAAACAGCCTCCAGTTTTTCAAGACCAATGTTCCCAGCTCCAACAAGTAAAACCTGCAATTGGTTTAACTTTAAGAATACCGGAAAAAGCTGATTACCTGTATTGTTTTCCAAAACTTTATTATTCTTGTTCTGAGAATTCATAAAATGCCTTTATTGGCTGAAATAAGGAATGCAGCCCCACAACCTCGCCAAATACGATCAGTGCAGGAGAATCTATTTTCTGATCTTGGGCTGATTCAAAAATTGTTCCAGCGGTAGCAACCACAACCTTCTCATTTTCCATCGTCCCATTTTGAATAACAGCAGCTGGCAAGCGGTGCTTTCCCTCTGCAATAAATATGTCTGCGATATCCTTAAGCCTTTTGATGCCCATTAAAACCACAACCGTTGCATTCGATTTTGCAGCAGCATACAGATCTTTAGAAATCTCCCCAGAACTAGTCGTCCCGGTAATTACCCAGAAACTTTCACTCGCGCCACGATGGGTTAATGGAATCCCCTGCAATGCAGGTACAGAAATACTGCTGGATATTCCTGGAACCACTGTGGCCGGGATACTGTAAGATGCAGCCATTTCCAATTCCTCAAATCCACGTCCAAAAACAAAGGGATCTCCTCCTTTTAATCGAACCACATGCCCATAGTTCAACGCATAATCAATCATTAATTTATTAACGGCTTCCTGAGAATAGGAATGATCGCCAGAGCGCTTACCTACAAATACTTTTATTGCATTTTCAGGAGCAAACTGCAGTAATTCACTATTAACAAGTGCGTCATAAAGAACTACATCTGCAGATTTAAGAACCCTTACACCCTTCATGCTAATTAATTCTGCATCGCCAGGCCCGGCACCTACCAAGGTAATTCTTGGTTCTTTAATCGAGTTATTTATTTCTGTAGTGATCATCTTAATTTAACTCCTTTGCTAGTTTAATTCTTTTAATAAAATCAACAGTTGATCCAAGGTAAGCTCGGGCAAATTCTGCTGATGGCTCATTTTTATTTATTTGCAATATCAAATCTGCAAAGCTTTCCAATCCCTTAAGAATCTGACTGTCTTTATATTGCTCATCAAAATCACGAATGATTCCAACCTGTGTACTGCTATTGATTCCTTTATCCAATAACAATGCTTTTGCACTGCTAATAAATACACTGTAGGCATGATAGATTGAATCAGAATATGCTTTAGCTTCCATTGATTCAATTGACCAATTCAGCTTTTCTTCTGCTTCAAGCAAGAGTGTTGAAACCAGGTCGATCATCACACCAGCACATTCTCCAACGCCAATTGCAGTTTCAAAGATCTCTTCGTGGCCCCAATCAACAAACTCATCTGGAGTTAATGTACTTAGATCGGCTAGTGGCTTTAATAACTGGTAAAAATGATCTTTACCAAATCTGTCGTAAAAGTCGTTGAACAATTCATCCCCATTTTTATTCTGGCTGTAATGATCCAAAATAACTCGAACCACATCCTTGGTTCTTTTAGAAGGAACCTTGATTACCTTATCTGCAGCACGACCCACACCATCACCCACGGTACCGCCTCCTAATAAAACCTGAGCAGCAGGCACTACCTTGCCCGCAGCCTTGAGCGAACTTCCATGGAAACCGATGTGCGCCAGACCATGTTGTCCGCAACTATTCATACAGCCGCTGATCTTTATTTTTATATCCTGATTCTCTATCAATTCATCGAATTCTTCTGAGATCAGATCTTCAAGAACTCGTGCAAGTTCGGTGCTGTTGGATATGCCGAGGTTACAGGTATCTGTTCCGGGGCAGGTTGTAATATCACTCACACTGTCGAACCCAGGTTTTACAAAATCAAGATCCTTTAATCGGTCGAACAAAACCGGTAAAGCCTCTTTACGCACATATTTGAGAAGCAAACCCTGATTAATTGTGATACGAATTTCATCGGCAACCAATCCGTTGATTGCTGCAATAAATTTCCTCGCCTTGCTTGTTGGAATATCTCCAGTTGTAACCTTGATGTAAACACCATAAAAACCATGTTGCTTTTGCTCAAATACGTTAGTATCCAGCCATCTTTGATAAATCAACTGATCAGAAATAGGCACAACTTCCAGATCTATTTTATCTGGAATCTGAGGAAGTTCAACCGTGTCACGATCAATATTGAAATGTTTGGTTCGGTTTGCAACTCTCTCTTCAGCTATTAACCTTAATACTTCATCGAGACCTAATTTTGCAACAAGAAATTTCATCCTTGCTTTATTTCTGTTACTGCGTTCGCCATGCCTGTCAAAAACACGTAATGTTGATTCTATGTAGGGAATCAGCTGATCTTCTGGTAAAAATTCATTCACTATATGGGCAATAGATGGCTGCGCCCCTAAGCCACCACCAAATAAAACTTTAAATCCACGAACTTCTTTTCCTTCTTTCAGGATAAGTTTAGGAATAAAGCCAAGATCATGGATGTAGGTAAAAGCGGTATCCGCATCACTCGAAGAAAAGGCGATCTTAAACTTTCTGCCCATCTCCTGACAAATTGGGTTACGAAGAAAATATTTGAAAGTTGCATAGGCATAAGGTGATACATCAAAGGGCTCATTTGGGTCAATACCGGATGTTGGCGATGCCGTTACATTTCGTACTGTATTACCGCAGGCCTCCCTAAGTGTAATATCATCCTGCTCAAGTTTAGCCCATAGCTCTGGAGTTCGGTCAAGACTTACATAATGGATCTGAATATCCTGACGTGTCGTTAAATGAAGATTGCTACTTGCATATTCATCCGAGATGTCGGCAATTCGCAACAACTGCTTAAAACTAACTTTCCCAAATGGTAATTTGATCCTAATCATTTGAACACCAGGCTGCCTCTGACCGTAAATGCCACGGGCTAAACGGAGACTACGGAACTTCTCATCATGTATCTTACCATCACGAAATTCTCTGATCTTTTTTTCCAGATCGACAATATCTTTTTGAACAATTGGATCTTCTAATTCTGTTCTGAAACTATTCATTAATTTTTTACAAAAAATAACCTCTTCTACCGGGGGTGAAGAGGTTCATATAAATAAATCTTTATTTGGTCTTCTTCAATGTTTGATCATGCACATATAATAACAATCTATTGTTGTCTCATTGTACTTATGGCAATTAAAAATATTCATTGACCAAATATAATACAAAGTATATAGATTTAGTAGACTTTTATTTAAAATTTTTTTTATACCCCCGTATTTTGAATTAAAAGACCTTCACGACTGATAATATCAGCAATACTGGTTTCACTTAAAATCTTCAAAGTTGCATTTCTGACTTCTAAAAACACATCTCTTACACCACAGGTTGCTTCATTGCTACATTCATCACACTTCTGATAGAAATTCAAGCTAACACATGGCAATAATGCTACAGGCCCCCCGGTAAGACGTAACACCTGAACCACGAAAATCTCAGCAGGGTCTTTCACCAGCCCATATCCACCACCGGCTCCCTTCTTACTGTAAAGCAATCCGGCATTCCTTAGATCGAGTAGAATTTGTTCAAGGAATTTTTTAGGTATGTGTTCCTCAGAAGCAATTTTCGAGATCTGCATAGGTGCCTCCCCAAAATTTTTACCCAATATCACAAGGGCTTTTATTGCATAACGAGTTTTTTTAGAAAGCATATAATTTTAGGAGTTTTACAATAAAGCAAATTAACACAATTTCTTTTTGAATCCAATTGTTATCTGTTGGTTAGATGGTTAGTTGTTAGTTGGTTAGTTGTTAGTTGATTAGTTAAAATTGCCTCGGGCTAATAATTTCAAATGATTACTCTTCTCTGCTTTTACCTTTTAGCTTTCTGCTTTTGCCTTTTATCTGTTATCAGTTGGTTAGATGGTTAGGTGGTTAGTTGGTTAGTTAAAATTGCCTCGGGCTAATAATTTCAAATGATTACTCTTCTCTGCTTTTACCTTTTAGCTTTCTGCTTTTGCCTTTTATCTGTTATCAGTTGG
>CAIJME010000227.1 GCA_903821625.1 uncultured Sphingobacteriales bacterium
CGCTATGCAGGTGTCATCCTGAACAGCAGGCAAAAGGTTTATGAATCTGAAGCCAAATTTTTATTATCCGCCACGCTTGCACGGACCTTTAATAACCGTTGTTCCGCATTGACTGGTGCGGCAATTACAGTCCTAGCCTTCGCAGAACCTTTCATAGCAGCAGGCGCAGCGGTGGGATTTTTGGTACTTTTTTCCTACAGAAAAAGGACTAGGCCCCCGCGGCTATGAGCGGGAAGAAATGATAAAATGCTTGGTGAGAAACACCAAGCATTGGGTAAGAAAATAAACCCTAAACCCCAAACACCAATCTGGAATTCCGCGTTGTAACTTCAGCAATCTCCTCCAAACTAACCTGCTTTATATCGGCCAATTTCTGCGCTATATAAACCAGATAACTACTTTCATTCGGCTTGCCCCGAAAAGGAACAGGCGTTAGGTATGGAGAGTCAGTTTCAAGAACGAGATGCTCCAATGAAACATCCTGTATCACTTTATCCAAACCGGAGTTCTTATAGGTCAACACTCCACCAATGCCCAGGTAAAATCCAAGTCCGATTACTTTATTTGCCTGTTCTGCAGTGCCAGAGAAGCAATGAAAAATGCCCCTGAGCTTATCATCCTTCAAATCGTTCAAGATCTCAAAAATCTCATCAAAAGCTTCACGGCAATGTATCACAATGGGCAGATCTAAAGTCTTTGCCCATTCAATTTGAGTTCGGAAAGCTTCCTGCTGTATACTTAATGTTGATTTATCCCAATGTAGGTCAATCCCTATCTCACCTATTGCATAGATTTTTCGTTGAGTAATTTCCTTGCTAATACGATCAAGCTCTGCTATAAAGTTCGCCTTCACATCGCAAGGATGGAGTCCGAGCATCGGGAAACAATGGTCGGGATACCGTTCTGATAGACCAAAAACTAAAGGAATAGATTCAGAATCTACATTCGGAAGAAACAGCCTAAAAACCTTATTATCAAGGCTTCTTTGCATCAGATCGGCCAATTTTTCTGGATCTGTTTCGTAATATAAATGAGTATGCGTGTCGGTTAAGATCATGGTACAAATTAACAAAAATGCCTTCAGGTTTCGCTGAAGGCATACACTCTTATTTGATCAGGTGTTTAAGCTGAATGATTTCTTTTTCCTCCAGGTATCTCCATCTTCCTCTTGGAAGATCCTTTTTGGTTAGGTGCGAATACACCACGCGGTCAAGTTTCACAACTTCATAACCAAGGCTTTCGAAGATCCTGCGTACCACTCTATTTTTTCCACTATGGATCTGAATTCCAACTTCTTTCTTACTTCCTCCAACTACATAACTTACCTGATCAGGCTTGATCAAGCCGTCTTCCAGTTCAACACCAAATGCGATTTTATTCATATCACCCTGTGATAAACTCTTATTCAGTTCAACCTGATAAAGTTTAGTGATGTTATTTCGTGGATGAGATAATTTCTCGGCAAGATCACCATCATTGGTCATCAATAGTAAACCGGTTGTATTTCGGTCTAGTCGACCTACTGGATAAATCCGTTCACGGGATGCTTTCTCAACCAGACTCATTACCGTCTTACGCTCCTGCGGATCGTCTGTGGTCGTGATGTAATCCTTCGGTTTGTTCAATAATACATAAACATTTCGTTCACGCTTTAGCGACTCACCATTATAGCGAACCAAATCTTTGGCAGGATCTACCTTAAATCCGAGTTCAGTTACGGGCTCCCCATTTACAGAAACTACACCTGCCGCGATCAGCTCATCGGCTTTACGCCTAGAGCAGATGCCTGCATTTGCAATAAAACGGTTTAAGCGAATGAGGCCGTCATCTTCCTTAAGGGGTGTCGGTTTTTTACTGCGTTTAGTTACAAAACGTTCTTCGGAGCTCCATTTTGGATCCTCCGTTCTTGATTTAGAACGATCAGATGAAGAATATTCTTCTTTAACCCTTGATTTGAATGGCTTATCGTTGAATCTTTTTGTCGGAGCCTTTTTATCTGAGTATTTATTTTCGCGGGCCACGAAAGGCCTGCTACCTTGTGGCTTGTCACCCTGGGCTCTGTCACTTTGAGATTTGTCGCCGAATGGTCTTTTCTCACCGAATGGTCTTTTCTCACCAGAAGGTCTGTTACCGTATGGCCTGTCACTTTGTGGCCTGTCACTTTGTGGCTTGTCACCGTATGACTTTTCACCCAAAGGCTTTCTGTTGTATGAACGCTCTCCAGAAGGTCTTTCTTCAGCTCCACCAGAACGGCCAAAGCTTTTCGGACTTCTTTTCTCGGAAGAGAAATTTGATCCTGGTTTATCATCCGTCTTTTTAAAACCGCCTTTAAACGATTTTTTTGAATCATCCGAAAACGATTTCTTTTTTGTGTTGTTTGTACTTTCAGTTCGGTCAGATTTAAAAGAATTACTTTTAGCAGACGAACCAGAAGTACGTTTTGATTTTTCGGATTTGTCGTCCCGACTGTTCCTTTTGTTTTTGAATGGCATGATAAGCTTTTTATCTCTTTAAAGACGACCACAAATCTAATCAAAAATACCGAAAGAGAGCTGAAAAATCGACAAATACGGCTTGAAATATAGCCCTGAAATTTATATTTATCGTGGTCAGTTTATGAGTGCCATTTCATAACCATTTGATAATTAGATATATATTTGTATCTTTGTTAAAATTTTACCATTTGAATTTAAAAAGAGAGGTTAAAATGATAAGGAAACACATCACGATGTGTTCAGGAATGCTAGCCTTATTATTGACCGCTAGGTTGTTTATTTTTAGCACACCTGCCGATTTTGATACGTTCTTAAATAGTAGTTTAGAACCCCAAAAAAGCATAAATATTGTCGAACCTTATAGTAATACCTTAAGCTTCGCAGACGAGGATCTACCCCTCGGAGACCAAAGAATTAAGACCAGAATGAATGCCTCACTTCGTGCTCATTCCTTTAAAAAGTTAAAAACTTCGAAACTTCATAATCAAGCAGAAAAATGGTTCCCCATTATTGAACCTATTTTGAAAAAATATGGAGTTCCTGCAGATTTTAAATATATGCCTTTGGTTGAAAGCGGACTAAAGTCTGGCACTTCACCGAAGGGCGCATCCGGTTATTGGCAATTTATGCCTCAAACAGCCCGAGATTTTGGATTACGTGTTAATTCTGAGTTGGATGAGCGCCAGAATATGGAAAGATCAACCATTGCAGCTGCGAAATATTTAAAATCCTTGTATAAAGAATTTGGAAGCTGGACCTTAGCTGCCGCTGCCTATAACATCGGTGAGGGAGGTCTAAGGAAACAGATTAGCAGACAAAATCAAGACAACTATTTTAAAATGAGTCTGAACAGAGAAACAGCATCCTATGTTTACAAACTAATCTCTATGAAAGAGATTATCGAAAATCCTACCCGCCATGGTTATACGGGCAGGGCCAGCAGACTACTGGCAAAAAATGTAATCTATAAGGAAGATAATTTCCCATTTGAAACTCAGAATAATTATAGCACGCCACAAATTCTTAAAAACTAATAAGTATTAACTGGACAGAAAAGGGCTGAATAAATTCAGCAGTGGGTTGGCTAATTAAGTAATTGCCGCACCAGTCAATGCGGAAGAACGGTTATTAAAGGTCTGTGTCCGTAGGACTCCTTTGGAGCGAGCGTGGCGGAGAATAAAAATTTGGCTTCAGATTCATAAACCTTTTGCCTGCTGTTCAGGATGACACGTGCACAACGCTTAAAAAAATGACCTACTACACATGTAATTTTCCATGTGCTTGGTGTTACCAAGCATTTTATAATTTCACTCCGCTCATAGCCGCGGGGGCTTAGTCCTTTTTCTATAGCAAAAAAGTACCAAAAATGCCACCGCTGCGCCTGATGCTATGAAAGTTAGTGGGTTGGCTAATGAAGTAATTGCCGCACCAGTCAATGCGGAGGAACGGTTATTAAAGGTCTGTGCGAGCGTGGCGGATAAAAAGATTTGGATTTTTTAAGTGTTAGCATTTTATAATTTCCTTCCGCTCATAGCCGCGGGGGCCTTACCTTTTTCTGTAGCCCGCCCGGATGAATCCGTTCGGACGGGCAAAAAAAAACCATGCCGAGGCGGTACGACGAGACCATGAGTGCCTTTTAAAAACAATAA
>CAIJME010000228.1 GCA_903821625.1 uncultured Sphingobacteriales bacterium
AACCGAAGTGAGATGCAGTGTAACCCGATAGTTATCGATGGAACATTGTATTTAACTAGTTCAAAATTCAAGTTATTTGCCTTAGATCCAACAAGCGGAAAACAAAAATGGGTTTTTGATCCTTCAGCAAACTCAGTTGAGAAAATGGGTTTTGGAATAAATCGCGGATTAATGTACTGGCAAGATGAAAAGGGAACCGATAAACGTATTTTTTATGGCGCTGGTTCTAAACTTTATGCAGTGAATGCAATAACTGGTGAGCCCATTAAAGATTTTGGAAATGGAGGATCGATTGCATTGAAGGAAGGTCTTGATATCCCAGAATCACAGGATGGATCTTTGCTCCTCAAAACTCCTGGGGTAATATTCAAAGATCTTTTAATTGTGGGGATGAGTCTTTCTGAAGATGCTGATGCCTTGCCAGGACATGTTCGAGCATTTGATGTTAGAACAGGAAAACGTCAATGGATATTTCATACCATCCCTCAGCCAGGTGAATTTGGATATGATAGTTGGGAGGATAAGGAAGCATGGAAAAATATCGGGGGAGCAAATAACTGGACGGGTATGTCGCTCGATGAAAAGAGAGGTATAGTTTATGTGCCAACTGGTACGGCATCTCCCGACTTTTATGGCGGTACCCGTAAAGGATCAAATCTTTTTGCGAATAGTATTATTGCTCTAGAGGCTGCTACTGGAAAGTATATCTGGCATTATCAGGTAGTTCATCATGATCTTTGGGATCGGGATCTTCCAGCGGCTCCCAATCTGATTACAGTAAAGAATAATGGAAAAAATATTGATGCATTGGCACAGATTACCAAGCATGGCTATATTTATTTACTCGATCGCACAAATGGGAAGCCTATTTTTCCAATCCCCGAAGTTCCGGTTCCTCAAGAAGCCCTTCCCGGCGAAAAACCCTGGCCAACTCAGCCGATACCAACACTCCCAGAGCCATTTGCAAGACAGAAATTTGGCCCTGAAGATATTAGCACCATCAGCCCGGAAACCCAAAGAGAATTAACGGAAAGATATGTTCAGATCAAAAATAGAAAACAGTTTACCCCTCCATCAAAAGAGGGTAACTGGATATTTCCTGATTTCGGTGGAGGTGGTGAATGGGGAGGTGCTGCAGTAGATATTGAAACTAAGATTCTATATGTTAATAGTAATGAAGTACCCTCTACACAGGTTATGTTGGATGCTCCTCAAACCGAAGGGTCAGGCATTACACCAGGAAGAGCAGTTTATAATAAACATTGCATCAGCTGTCATGGCCCCGAATTAAAGGGTAGCGGAACTGAATATCCTTCTTTACAGAATTTGAAGAAGAAATATAATGTAGTACAGTTAAGTCAAATTATTCAACAGGGCCAGAACAGAATGCCTTCATTTAAGCATGTGCCTGAATCAGAACGAAAATCAGTCATTGCATTTTTACTACAAATGGAAGCTGGATACAAAGAAAAAAACGCTGTTGTCAAGACTGAGGTTACCAAGAAAAGTCAGATACCATTCATCATGAAAGGTTATGATCGTTTTGTGGATAAGGATGGCTATCCTGGTATCAAACCTCCGTGGGGCACCTTAAACGCCGTGGATCTAAATAGCGGAAAGCTTCTGTGGAAAGTGCCTTTGGGTGAATATGCAGAATTAATAAAAAGTGGATTGGGAATAACCGGGTCACGTAATTATGGCGGACCAGTAGTTACAAAAGGGGGTCTGGTATTTATTGCAGCCACTCCGGATGAAAAAATTAGAGCATTTGATAAAAAAACTGGTAAAATGGTTTGGGAATCCAAATTGCCTGCAGCGGGCTTTGCGAGTCCGGCTACTTATATGATCAATGGAAAGCAATTCCTAGTCATTGCTTGCGGAGGTGGTAAATTGGGTGTAAAATCGGGCGATAGTTATGTAGCCTTTGTATTAGCTGGTTCTAAGAGTAATTAACCCTTCTATGAGAAATTTCTCTCTTCTTTCTTTCAGCTTTCACCTTTCAGCTTTAAGCTTTCCCCTTTAAGCTTTCCCCTTTTAGCTTTCCCCTTTCCGCTTTCACCTTTCAGCTTTTAACTTTCAGCTTTCACCTTTCCCCTTTCCCCTTTTAGCTTTAAGCTTCCCCCTTCCCCCTCAACTACCAGCTACCACTAGATCCTCCACCGCCAAAACTTCCACCGCCAAAGCCGCCGAATCCGCCTCCACCACCACCAAAGCCACCGCCACCACCAGAAAAGTCGCCGAATCCGCCACTATTACCTCTACCCAGCTGGGAGCCCATTAATAGCCACCAAAAAGGACTTGCACTTCCACGACCTCCAATTACCTCACTTCCTCCTCCACCTTTTTTGATTGCAAGCAGTATAATAATGATCATGATGATTATAAACCCAATTCCACTCCCGCTTCTTCTACCTTTTTTCTTCGGAGCATCGTTTTTATATTCACCCTTAGTATAAGAAATGATTGCATTCGTACCTTGATCCAGGCCAGAAAAGTAGTCGCCTGTTTTGAAATTTGGAGTGATCTCACGTTCAATAATTCTTTTGGTGATCGCATCAGGTAATGCCCCCTCTACGCCATAGCCCGTTTGAATGGTAACTTTTCTATCGCCAATTGAGACTAGCAATAATACCCCATTATTATTTTTTGCGCCTCCAATACCCCATGATTCTGCTAGTCGAACACCATAATCTGCTACATCGAAACCTTCTAACGATTTGATCAGAACTACCGCAATTTGTGTGGTAGTTGAATCATTAAAAGCAACTAATTTTTGCTCAAGCTGATTGATCTGTTCTGGTGAAATAGTTTGGGTGTAATCATTCACCAGACGGTTAGG
>CAIJME010000229.1 GCA_903821625.1 uncultured Sphingobacteriales bacterium
TGTACGATAAGCCTCACCTTCGTAATCTGAAGAATATCCTGCAGCAATTAAAGCGGCAACTTTTTTCTCTTCTTCAACTTTCCAGTTAACAAAACCTTCAATTTCAGGGTGATCAAGATCCAGACATACCATTTTGGCAGCGCGACGCGTAGTACCACCTGATTTAATCGCTCCTGCAGCGCGGTCACCTATCTTAAGAAATGACATGAGTCCTGATGAGTAGCCACCACCTGAAAGTTTTTCACTTTCGCCGCGGATCGATGAGAAGTTTGTTCCTACTCCTGATCCATATTTAAAAATTCTTGCTTCTCTAACCCAAAGGTCCATGATACCGCCATCATTCACCAAGTCATCACTTACAGAAAGTATGAAACAGGCATGTGGCTGAGGACGTTCGTAAGCAGAAGTCGATTTCTCAAGCTGGTCTGTTTCAGGATTTACAAAATAATGTCCCTGTGGCTTTCCAGTGATGCCATAAGAGCTATGCAAACCGGTATTGAACCATTGTGGTGAATTTGGTGCAGCTAATTGACCTACAATCGTATATACTAACTCATCATAAAAAATGGAAGAATCTTTTTTACTTGCAAAATAATTGTAGCGCTCACCCCAAGATTGCCAGCAATGCGCCATACGATGTGCTACCTGCTTGATACTACTTTCTGATGAAGTTGTTCCATCCGGCTGAGGCACTCCAGCTTTACGGAAATATTTTTGAGCAAGGATATCAGTAGCCACCTGACTCCAGCTACCAGGTACTTCAACATTATTCATTTCGAATACGGCATCTCCTGCTGGGTTACGAATCACCGAGGTACGTTTCTCATAGTTAAAGAGATCGTAAACGTTTACACCTTCTTTGGTGAAATATCGTTGGAATTCAAGACCTTTTCCGGTTCCTTTGGCAGCTGGTTTTGTAGAAGATTTACCCATGTTGAATTGATTAATGTTGTTATTGAGTTAGTTACCCTAAAAAAAATGTTTGGGGGTTTTTATCCAAATCTATAAGTTGGCGTCATTTATCTACAATCAGAGTTTTCCACAGAATGTTAGTGTATCATTCATCCAGGACTTAATTAGATGTCAAAGGCTTGTTTTAAAGCGACTTATCTATGTGGAAAACTCTAAAAAAATGATGTTTTAGTCTTTTTTAATTACACTTGAATTTACACAAAAAAAGCCGGTTCGAGCCGGCTTTTTTCACAGGTATTTGAACCTGTAATAACACCATAAAAATTCTGTATTTATTCTATAATCGTTAATTTGATCATATTGGTCTTCCCTTTTTTCTCAATTGGAATTGCCGCTGTATTGATTACCACATTTCCAGGTTCAACAAGCTTCTCTGATTTCAAGATCTGGTTCACATCACGGAACGTTTTATCAGTGCTTTCAAATTGATCATAATAAAATCCACGGACACCCCAAAGTAAACTCAGGGTATTTAATAATTTAATATTACTTGTGAAAATAAAGGTTGCCGCCTTTGGACGATAGCTTGATATTTCAAAGGCTGTATAGCCGGAAGAAGTCATTGAAATAATTCCTACAGCCTGAGTCTTCTCGGCAAGAAACACTGCCGATCCGCAAACTGCATCACCCATATACGTTGGAGAGTTTTCATTCAAAATTTTAGCGGTACTGTAAGGGTAATCATTCTCTTCAACATTTCTAACGATCTTTTGCATGGTTTCGATCACAATTAATGGATATTCACCTACAGAAGTCTCACCGCTTAGCATTACTGCATCAGCACCATCAAGAACAGAATTAGCTACATCATTCACTTCAGCTCGTGTAGGACGCGGACTAGTAATCATGCTTTCTAGCATTTGGGTAGCTACAATTACAGGCTTTGAAGCAGCACGGCATTTCCTAGCAATCATTTTCTGTAGCAATGGAACCTGCTCCATAGGCATTTCTACACCCAAATCACCACGTGCAACCATCACACCATCAGTAGCTTCAATGATTTCATCAATATTATCAATAGCTTCAGGTTTCTCGATTTTCGCAATTACCCGAGCGGCATTACCACTTCTTCCAATGATTCTCTTTAATTCAATAATATCATCAGCAGAACGCACAAATGATAAACCGATCCACTCCACATCATTTTTTAAGGCAAAGTCAAGATTAATCAGATCTTCTTCCGTTAAACTTGGAATTGAAACTTTTGTATTGGGAAGGTTTACTCCTTTACGAGAAGTAAGTAATCCACCGTATACCACCTCACATTGAACAGTATCCTTATTGTTAGTTTTTAGCACTCTCATCTGAATCTTGCCATCATCCAGAAGAATAATCTCTCCGGCTCGAACATCGCTTGGAAAATTCTGATAAGTGATGTAGATCTTATTCTCATCACCGATCATTTCTTTAGTAGTAATCTCGATTTTATGGCCACTAGCTAAATTAATACCACCTTCCTTCACTAAACCTATCCGAATCTTTGGACCCTGCAAATCAGCCAGTATTCCAACATTGGTTTTATATTTTTTATTTATATCTCTGATAACATCGATCACCTTTTGATGATCTTCCTGGCTACCATGAGAAAAATTTAATCTACAAACATCAACACCAGCCTTTATCATATTCAACAAGACTTCTTTCGAAGAAGAAGCAGGTCCTAATGTGGCTACAATTTTAGTTCTGTTATGAACTGTTTTCATCACCTTATATCTTTTTAATTGTTTTTTCGATCAATTGTGTACTAAATACACAAAATCCAAAGGGCTAAAATATGAGATTTTCTTTGGATTTCAATTTTTTAGGGTCAACTTCTACCGCAACAAGTACCTCCGGAACCTTATTTAATTTGCTAATTATTAGCTTCAGGTCGTCGTCATCAATGTAATTCCTGATTAATAAAAAGAAATCTACCTTTTTCATTTCGGGCACCAGAAAACCTTCCGTACCTTTGTTGGCAATAATATAGAGCTCTGTTTCCGTTTGCGGCATCAGATAAAAGTATCTGCTAAAATATAAATTTTCGTTGCCGGTATTGAAAGGAAGCTCTAAATCAGTAACCTTGCAAAAATCAGTCCCAAGTTGCTTATTAATTTTAAAACAAAACATATAGTCTTTTAGTTGCGAAGTAATGGCCAGCAACACGAAGTCAAGATCAAGTTCAAATTTTAAAGTAGTTCTATTCAACGTTTATTTTTTGTGCTAAATTACAAATGTAATACGCTTAAACATTTAAATTATTGACTAATAAAATTGCTAAAAACAAAAAGGTTTGAAAATTGATAGAATTTATTTTTCTTTGCACATAATTATTTAACAATTAAATCATAAAACCATGTCTGATATCGCTTCAAGAGTTAAAGCAATTATCGTTGAAAAATTAGGTGTTGACGAAAGTGAAGTTACACCAGAGGCATCATTCACCAATGATCTTGGTGCCGATTCACTAGACACCGTGGAATTAATCATGGAGTTTGAGAAAGAATTTAATGTAGCTATCCCTGATGACCAGGCTGAAACTATCGGAACTGTAGGTCAAGCTATCGCTTATTTGGAAAAGAACGTAAAGTAATTTACGATACCCTCATATAAATGGAGCTAAAAAGAGTTGTTGTTACAGGACTAGGTGCGCTTACTCCAATTGGAAATACGGTTCCAGAATTCTGGAATAGTTTGATCAATGGGGTAAGCGGCGCCGCTCCTATAACGCACTACGATCCTGAAAAATTCCGTACAAAATTCGCTTGTGAAGTTAAGAATTTCAATCCGGAAGATTTTTTGGAGAAAAAAGAAGCTCGTAAATTAGATCCATTTGTTCATTATGCAATCGCTGCATCTGACGAGGCTATTAAAGATGCTGGCTTAGATTTCCCAAATCTCGATACCAATCGAATTGGGGTAATCTGGGGTTCTGGTATTGGTGGCTTAAAAACCTTTACCGATGAAGTCGTGAACTTCGCCAATGGGGATGGAACTCCACGGTTCAACCCGTTTTTCATTCCTAAAATGATTCTGGACATTGCTCCTGGCCACATCTCCATAAGACATGGCTTGCGCGGTCCGAATTTCTCTACTGTTTCTGCTTGTGCTTCTTCTACCAATGCGCTGATCGATGCATTTAACTATATCCGATTGGATATGGCTGATATTATTGTTTCAGGGGGTTCAGAAGCAATTATTAATGAGGCAGGCATGGGTGGTTTCAATGCCATGCATGCACTTTCTACACGAAATGATGATCCGACAACTGCATCTAGACCTTTTGATAAAGATCGCGATGGTTTTGTTGCAGGAGAAGGTGCGGGAAGTATCATTCTCGAAGAATTAGAGCATGCTTTAGCAAGAGGTGCTAAAATTTATGCTGAACTTGTAGGTGGGGGTATGAGTGCTGATGCAAATCATATTACTGCTCCACATCCTGAAGGTCTTGGTGCTAAACTGGTTATGACTAATGCACTGAGAGATGCCCATTTGTCTCCTACTGATATTGATTATATAAACGTGCATGGCACTTCTACTCCTCTTGGAGATATCAGTGAAGTAAAAGCTATCCTTGATATGTTTCAGGAAGATGCTTTCAAACTAAATATTAGCTCCACAAAGTCAATGACAGGCCACCTTTTAGGTGCCGCCGGAGCCGTGGAAGCAATTGCAGTAATTCTTTCTGTACAAAATGACATTATTCCACCAACAATCAATCATTTTACAGATGATCCTAGTTTTGATTCAAGATTAAACTTCACTTTTAATAAGGCTCAAAAACGTACCGTAAATGCTGCTTTGAGCAATACTTTCGGTTTTGGAGGACACAATGCTTCTGTGATCTTCAAAAAATACAAGGCCTAATCATCTTTATCTTAGTCATTAATTTTCCTTACAGTTTCTCTTTAAACCTGTATATTAGTTAGTATCAATTTGATTTACGGTCATTAATGCCATTTTCAAGAATCTATAAACTCTACTTATCGCCAAATCGCAAATACATAAGATCTTTAGAGAACTTATTGGGATTTGTTCCAGGAAATTTGCGACTTTATCGTATGGCTTTCAGACACCGTTCTGTTGCTGTGGAGGTTAAAAATGGAGCTAAAAATAGTAACGAACGACTTGAATTTTTAGGAGATGCTATATTAGGATCGGTGGTGGCCGAGCTATTATTTAAAATGTATCCCTATAAAGACGAAGGTTTTTTAACTGAAATGCGATCAAAAATAGTGAGCCGATCAAACCTGAACCAGCTGGCTAAACGTCTTGGCCTCGATGAACATATTGAATTTGATAACAAAGCACTGAGTCATAACAACAAACAAGGCTCTCTATTAGGAGATACTTTTGAAGCGATGATTGGCGCTATTTACATGGATAAGGATTATAATTTTACAAGAAATTTTCTGCTTAAACGCATTATAAAACCACATATTGACATCCATACCCTTGAACTTACTGAAACTAATTTCAAAAGCAAGCTGATTGAGTGGTGTCAGCGCCATGGAAAAGATATCACGTTTGAAATAATCCCCAATGAAGAAGGAGAAAATGCCAAGCTCTTTACCATAAGGGCAAATGTAGATGGAGAAAGTTGTGCCATTGGCAGAGATTATAACAAGAAGAACGCAGAAAAGCTGGCAGCAGAAAAAGCCTGCGAGTTTTTACATATCTAGGGAAATGATCAGAGTTTTTAAAAATGCTAGTGCAATTTTATTTCTGATCTATAGTTTGATGGTATTTATTGCTGCCATGATCCTTGTCTTTCCATTTATTCTGATCAGTTCAATACTATTTAAGGAAAAACAGGCACAGGATATCATTTTTCTATTTCTTAAACTTTGGGCCTGGATCTTTTCAATTTTATGCTTCTTTCCCGTCAGAACCAGGGGATATAAACACAAAAATCAGGACAAAGCCTATATATATGTATGCAATCATAATTCATATTTAGACGCAATTACCGTTGTAATTGGTATTTCAGGCTCAGTAAAACCTTTGGGCAAAATTGAAATGGTTAAAACCCCTCTTTTTGGAATGATCTACAAGAGAGTGGTAGTCTTGATTGACAGGAAAAATAAAGAAAGTCGTGCACGTAGTGTTGAAGAATTGAAGATCGACCTTGCAAGGGGACAA
>CAIJME010000230.1 GCA_903821625.1 uncultured Sphingobacteriales bacterium
ATGAAGTTTATGTTTAATTTCATGATTAAAATGTTTTGGTTTTAATTAATTGTCAACTACTATTTTGGTTAATTATTTTTCATTAAGACAATAATAATTAATTATTAAAACATTTTTTTACTTTTTGATTAATTAAAAAACTATTTACGACAGATTATTTTTGATTTCATAAGCCCGGTGAATGAGTAATTCTTTTATTAGTCTAGATTCTCTGGTTACCTTTTAAAAGAATAACTGAAAACGCCCATCTTTAAGTCTTAACCCTCAAAATTTATTTCCAAAACCTAGACTTACAAAACAGGGGTTAAAAATCCCACATTACACAAAAAGCGTAACTAGGCAAATGCCCTTTGAGGGTCCGAAACTTGAGTCGAACATAGAAAATATACTTAAGCAAAAATGCTTTTACTAGCTAGGAATGAAGTTTAAATTTGAGTACAGCACAAGAACTGTGACCAAAATTTTCCACCAGATTTTATTCATAAAGTTGCATTTTAATCACGCCAGAGGTAAGGAAATAACAATAAAGAAGTAGTAACTACGATAACATTTATAGCCAAAAGTACTCCAATTTCATCGTAAGAAACCGACCTGTCTAAACCATCCATAGCATTTTTAGATAACTTGATCAGCACAACCAGTAAAGGTATGATTAGCGGAAAACTTAAAATAGCCATCAAGCCTCCTCCATTACTTGCTTTAGATGCAATACCAGATATCATGGTAAAAACTGATGCAAAACTGATGCTGCCTAACAATACAGCAAGCATATAGAACAATGGATCGCCAAGGGGGTTTTTAAAAACTAGGGTATAAAATCCCAGAGCAATGACTGAAAGCAACAGCATCAGCATTATATTGTATACTATCTTAGAGATAATGATCGCCTGCGGACTGGTAATCGTGTAATAATAGAGTTGCCTAGCCCTACTTTCCTGAATAAAACTTTTTGTAATAGCATTTACTGAAGCAAAAAGCATGATGATCCAGAATAAGGCATTCCATGTTGGGGCACTGCTAATCTCCCGAAAAGCCAGAAAGCATACAAAAACAGTAGATACTACATACAATAGTATACCATTCAATGCGTATTTTGAACGCCACTCAAGCATGATCTCTTTACGGATCAGGAACTTTACCTGGTTGATTAAATCCATCAAAGCAAATATATACTTTGAATTTCAGTTTCAGGTATTCTATAGCCAATTCGAATATTTCTTTGTAATTTGTAAGGATGTTTTCCTCTTTAATAGAAAGTCCGATTGGGCTATTGAGCATCAATGCAAATGAGCATGAAGTGTTTTCAATAAAATTCCTGGATCAATTTACCGATGAGAATCCGAATAAGATCACTGAAATAGCTAAAGCACAATTCATGGAATATTTTTCAGGGAAAAGAAACAATTTTGATTTCCCAATGCTTCAAATAGGTACAGATTTTCAAAAAAATGTTTGGAATGAACTGCGAAAAATTGATGCGGGCAAACCCATCACCTATGCAGCTCTGGCTAAACGAATGAAAAAACCATTAGCCATTCGTGCAATTGCCTCTGCCAATGGTAAGAATAACCTGTTGATCGCTATACCCTGCCATCGAGTAATAGGCAGCAATGGAGAATTAATTGGATTCTCTGCCGGACTATGGAGAAAGAAATGGCTGCTTGAACATGAAACAGAAATAACTAAGTCAGGACAATCAACCTTAATACATGAATTTTAGCGTAAAACTCAATATTTAATAAAAAAGAGCTGAAATCTACGTAGGTCAGTCTAATCTTAGACCTGATGAGGTGTCCATGCGGGCTAGACCCGCATCTCATTACCTTGGCGCTAGTTCAACATGATAACGAACTAGGTCATCTATAGGCGAACGAATGATCTTTCCTACTTTCATGCCATAGTCTGTAGCCGTTTCTTCGAGTACATTTCTAAAATTATACCCAACAGAGCCAATGCAATTAAATGAGTAATCTTTATAATTAGGATAATGGCTGACTAAATTTTCAAAAAAGTCAACGAAAGATGTTTTCACAATTTTTCTGGAATACTCTGCATGCACATTATTATCATACACGAACTTACTGAAACTCGCACAAAAACGATTGGCTAATGGTTTGGTATAAACCTCATCAGTAACTTCATCAGGCGTTAATTTATAGGTCTCCCAAAAACGTTCTCTAACAACTTCAGGCATATATCCTCGAATGTAATCAGTCAGTAATTTTTTCCCAATGTAACAACCACTGCCCTCATCACCTAAAATATAGGCAGCTGAATCAATGTTTAATGAAATATCTTTTCCGTTATACAATCCGGTATTCGTGCCTGTTCCTAAAATTGCGGCAAAGCCAGTTTCCAATCCGAGTAATGCACGAGCTGCCGCAAGTAGATCATGCCCTATATAAATACTAGCCTTAGTAAATACCGTTGCCATTGCATCTGAAACGATTTTCAACTTATCTTCTGTTGAACAGCCAGCTCCATAATAGTTAAGCTCGGTCACGTTAGTCAGATCAAGATCAGATGGAAGATCCTTTAAAAGAGATTTTACAATATAGTCTGAACTTACAAAGTATGGGTTATACCCTTCTGTGTTAAAATAGATCTTTTGACCAGATTCATTTAATAAACACCAATTGGTTTTAGTAGAACCACCGTCAGCAATTATGATCATAATTAAATTATTATAAAAGGTTAAATGTAAGAATTAATACTTATTGTCAATAGGACACTATGGAATATTCATCTTATTGATTTTGCAATAAATGAATAAATACCATAATCAAGTGCATTATCAACAATAATTAGTATGTATTTCTAAAAAAAACAATTTTAAATTTATGCACTTAATGCTTATTACAACAAAAAATTCCAGATAACGAGGATAAAATCTATTTTTAGGCATGAATGAAAATAAATTGATCGTAGACCTGCGAAGCGATACGGTTACGCGTCCAACTGCCGGAATGTTGGAAGCCATGTATAGCGCAAAAGTAGGTGATGATGTATTTGGGGAAGATGAAACTGTTAACGCACTGCAAAATAAGGTATCAGACTTGTTTGGTATGGAAGATGCATTGTTTTGCCCTTCAGGAACCATGACTAACCAGATTGGAATTAAATGCTTTACCAATCCGATGGATGAGGTTATTTGCGATGAAACAGCCCATGTATACCGCTATGAAGGTGGAGGAATTGCATTTAACTCATCCGCATCTGTTCGTTTATTGAATGGCGACAGGGGTCGTTTAAATGCTGACCTCATAGAACCACATATTAACCCCGACAATGTGCACTACCCAAAAAGTAGTCTTGTTGTACTCGAAAATACAGTAAATCGTGGTGGAGGAAGCTTTTATACCCTTGATCAAATTGAACCAATTTATCATCTATGCCGAGTAAAAAATATGAGCCTGCATCTTGATGGAGCAAGAATTTTCAATGCACTGGTAGAAACAGGCGATGATCCAAAAAAATACGGCAGAATGTTCGACGGAATTTCGGTTTGTTTATCAAAAGGCCTCGGAGCACCGGTAGGTTCAGTGCTTTTAGGAAGTAAAGAAACTATCCAAAAAGCAAAACGCATCCGAAAAGTATTTGGAGGTGGCTGGCGCCAAGCAGGATTTCTTGCTGCAGCTGGAATATATGCCCTTGATCACCATATTAACAGGTTAAAAGATGATCATAAAAATGCAAAAATCCTTGCCGAAACTTTGATGAGTTTACCTTATGTAAAAAGCTGCATGCCAGCGGATACCAATATTGTAATCTTTGAGCTGCATGAAAAACATAATCCAGAAGAATTTGTTGAGAAGCTAAGTCATTATGGAATCAAGTGCAATACCTTTGGCAAACAAATGATCCGTTTTGTTACCCATCTGGATATAAGTGATGCGATGATCGATCAAACTGTACAAACCTTAAAAAAAATCATTATTAATTGATTGCAAAAGCTAAAATGACATTATCAGCATACTAATCATGCAGAATTTACCTTTATTGCAATTGATCTAAAACTAGAAGCATCAATGGAAAAAATCCTGATAGCCAACAGGGGAGAAATAGCCCTACGTGTGATGCGATCTGCACGCGAAATGGGCATCAAAACTGTTGCAGTATTCTCTGAAGCTGATCGTAATGCGCTGCACGTAAGATACGCAGATGAGGCTGTTTGTATTGGTCCTGCCCCATCGGCCCAATCTTATTTGTTGGGAGAAAAAATTATAAATGCCTGCCTAAAAACGGGTGCGCAGGGAATTCATCCAGGTTACGGGTTTTTATCAGAAAATGCAGCATTTGCTAGACAGGTCAAAGCCGCAGGACTAATCCTTATCGGACCATCACCAGAGGCCATGGAGATCATGGGTAATAAATTATCTGCAAAAGCAGCAGCATTGACTTATAATATCCCAATGGTTCCCGGAACAGAGGAAGCGGTTACTGACATCGATGAGGCTCAGAACAGAGCAATAGAAATTGGCTTCCCAATTCTTATCAAAGCAGCTGCCGGTGGCGGTGGCAAGGGAATGAGGATCGTTGAAAAGGCTTCTGATTTTATTGAACAAATGGACCTGGCTGTGTCTGAAGCAACATCTGCATTTGGAGATGGCTCTGTTTTTATTGAACGCTATGTTTCTTCGCCAAGGCATATCGAAATTCAAGTTCTAGGAGATAATTATGGCAATATTGTCCACCTTTTTGAACGCGATTGCTCTGTACAAAGGAGACATCAAAAGGTTGTTGAGGAAGCTCCTTCTTCCGTTTTATCCGAAGAATTAAGACAAAAAATGGGCGAAAGTGCGGTCAATGCAGCTCGCTCCTGTAATTACACGGGTGCTGGAACTGTTGAGTTCATTCTGGATGAAAATCTTGACTTTTTCTTTCTTGAGATGAATACCCGCTTGCAAGTGGAGCATCCGGTAACGGAAATGATCACAGGTATTGATCTAGTGAAGGAACAAATACGTATTGCGCGTGGAGAGGCATTAAGTTTTACCCAGTCAGATTTGAAGATACAAGGTCATGCCATTGAATTAAGAGTCTATGCGGAAGATCCGGCAAACAATTTTCTTCCTGATATCGGTAATTTACAAACCTATATTACCCCAAAAGGCCCTGGCATTCGGGTAGACGATGGGTTCGAGCAAGGGATGGATATTCCGATCTATTACGATCCCATGATTGCCAAATTGGTGAGTTATGGAAAAGATCGTACCGAAGCTATAGAACGAATGATCCGTGCAATTGATGAATACCAGATCACCGGAATTCAAACTACATTGGCATTTGGAAAATTTGTAATGCAGCATGAAGCTTTTATATCGGGAAATTTTGACACTCATTTTGTAAGCAAATATTTTGTTCCTGAATACTTGTCGCAAGGATGTGAAGAAGAGGCAATGATAGCCGCACTAATAGGTTCAAATTTCATGAATTCACAAAGCGAATCAGTAACCCTTGATCAAAATATTGGGATTCCATCTCAATGGAAAAAGAATAGAAAAGAATATTAACATCTAGAAAATATGTTTACAGGTATAATTGAGACTATCGGTCGTGTAATAGAATTAAAAAAAGATCAAGATAATTTACATCTTATTATCGAATCGGATATCTCAAATGAACTTAAAATCGATCAATCTGTTGCACATAATGGGGTCTGTTTAACTGTCGTAGCAATGGCAGATGGAACTCATACAGTTACCGCTGTTGCAGAAACTCTGAACAAATCAAATCTTGGAAAATTAAAAGAGGGAAATTTTATTAATCTTGAACGATGTATGCAAATGAATGGGCGTTTAGATGGGCATATCGTGCAAGGGCATGTAGATCAGACAGGAATCTGTACCGAAGTAAATGATCGGTCAGGAAGCTGGGAATACAGCTTCAGATATGACCCATCACAAGGTAATGTCACAGTAGAAAAAGGATCGATTTGTGTCAATGGTATTAGCCTGACCGTAGTAAATTCAATAGAAAATTCATTTTCGGTAGCTATTATCCCCTATACCTATGAGCATACTAATATGCAGCACATAAAAAAGGGTGATACTGTAAATCTTGAATTTGATATTATTGGAAAGTATGTGGCGAGGTTGATTAAACAATGAATTTCAGACTTCAGGTAACTGGAACCAAGAGCCAAGAGCCAAGAGCAAAGACAGTTTAGTGCTAATTGAAATTTTCTGCTTTTTTCAGACCTCAGACTTCAGACTTCAGACCTCAGACAACAGACAACAGATAACAGATAACAGATAACCGAACCAAGAGCCAAGAACCAAGAGCAAAGAACCTGATGCGGGTAGTCTCGGGCAAAATCCTCTCCGTCTTCGGCAAGGGCGCCAAAACCATCCAGGTATCGACCGCCACCAT
>CAIJME010000231.1 GCA_903821625.1 uncultured Sphingobacteriales bacterium
AACAAATTTGGTTTATCTCAGGTTAAAAAATTTAAATTAAGGTATTTTTTATAAATGAACTAATTCATTAATGAATCTTTATTTATTTAAATTAGAAAATTGCTTTTTAATATTTAACTGCTTTATGCAAAGAAGATTCTTTTTAAAAACCTCCGGAATATTTGCTGCCGGAATGTATGCCAATAGGGCAAGGGCTATTGCCGGACCATTTTTGCCGGGAGAGCTGGTACATAATATCCCTGTGGATAAAAAATTAGATCCCCAATGGGTAAGATCATTGTTTCAGCGGGGTTCTGTAAGTAAATACTTTAAAAGCAAAAACGAGCTTAATTTTATTGGGATGCCGGTTGGTGGTATCAATACCGGGACGGTTTATCTGGGTGGTGATGGCCGCTTATGGTTATGGGATATTTTTAATTCTCAACAAGAGGGTATAGATCCAAAATCAGTAGACTGGGGTACTGAACTTCATGTTGGAAAGAAAGTCCGGTCTAGAGATGGATCAGCCTATGTTCAGCCTGCCAAGGATATCCGACCGATGGAACAGGGTTTTGCCTTTAAAATTCAAGTGGGTAAACAAACCTATTTAAAGAAAATGATTGCCGATGATTGGGATGAGATTGTTTTTGAAGCAACCTATCCAATGGCTAAAATTCGCTATATCTCTAAAGAGCTACCGATAGAAATTACAGCAAATGTTTATTCTCCATTTATCCCACTCGATGAAAAAAGTTCGGGACTGCCCTGTACCATATATTCTTTTTCGATTAAAAATAATTCTCAAATGTCTGTTAGTATCTCCATACTCGGCTGGCTTGAGAATAAGGTTTCAATAAAGTCTGCAGGATCAAAAGACATTCGCAGAAATGAAGTACTAGCTCAAGGCAAATTGAAAACAGTACAAGCAAGTATCAATCTGAATGGATCGCTTCTGCAATTGCAGGATCCAGATTTTGGCACATTGGGCATTGCCTCTTTAGGTGGTGATTCTAAGGCAATAACAGATCTTCAGTTTCCAATAACGCTGGCTTCATTTACTCAACAAAATGAAAAATTTGCTGAAAAGACTACAGATCAGCAACTCATCGCTGCGGTTCGTTCCGAATACCAAATCAAGCCTGGAGCTACTGCTGAGGTACATTTTTCAATAGCTTGGCATTTTGCCAATCTAAAGTTAAATCAGGCTATTCAGGATAAAGGTCGTTATTATGCAAACTGGTTTAGCTCTGCTTCAGAAGTATTAACCTATGTACATCAGAATTTTACTTCACTAAGCACTACGAGCAACTTATGGAAAAACACTTGGTTTGATTCAAGTTTGCCATGGTGGTTCTTAGAACGCACTTTTTCAAATATTTCAACCCTAGCTACTACAACTGCTCATCGTTTTCGTTCAGGCAGATTTTATGCCTGGGAAGGAGTTGGTTGTTGTGAGGGTACTTGCACCCATGTTTGGCAATATGCACAGGCCGTAGGCCGTATATTTCCGGGCATAGAACGAGATACCCGCGAGCGCATAGATCTGGGTTTATCATTGCAGCCGGATGGGATGATTTGGTATCGAGGCGAGGTTGTTAAAACAGCAGCAATTGATGGTCAGGCAGGAACTATCTTGCGGATTTACCGGGAGCATCAGATGAGTGCAGACCATAAATTTTTGAGTAAGAACTGGGAAAAGATTAAGCTGGCAACAGAATGGGTTATCCGTCAGGATAAAAATCAGGATGGAATGGAGGATACTCCAATTGAGAATACCCTTGATGC
This sequence comes from uncultured Sphingobacteriales bacterium, assembly GCA_903821625.1. Classification (GTDB taxonomy): domain Bacteria; phylum Bacteroidota; class Bacteroidia; order Sphingobacteriales; family Sphingobacteriaceae; genus Daejeonella. Next base: position 1,765 of record CAIJME010000231.1, read on the forward strand.
TGTTTGGGATGGTGAAATTGCTTGGCTTGTGGGCTTATGTATCGCTGCAGTAAAAGCAGCTGGAGCAATGGCTGCCGAAATGAAGGATTCTGATTTTGAAAAGATATGTACTGACTATGTAATTAAGGGTAGCAAAAACATGGAGGAGAAACTTTTCAATGGCGAATACTTTATTCACAGACCGGATGAGATTAAAGGCAGAGAAAAATTGGGGTCATATAATACCTGCCATATAGACCAGGTTTACGGGCAAAGCTGGTCGCATCAGGTAGCGCTGGGCCGTATCATTGATCAGGAAAAAACGCTAAAAGCATTACAATCTTTATGGAAGTATAATTTCACTCCCGATGTTGGTCCTTATATTAAAGAACGTACTGGAGGAAGACCCTATGCACTTGCTGGCGAAGGGGGTTTGGTGATGAATACTAATCCGAAAAATGAAACAAGACCTTATGGAGATAATATTACTTGGCAATTGGGTTATTTCCATGAGTGCATGAGCGGATTTGAGCATCAGGTAGCCTCCCACATGATGGCCGAAGGAATGACCGATGAAGCGATGGTAATTACCCGAATGATCCACGATAGGTATCATGCTGCAAAAAGGAATCCATTTAATGAAATTGAATGTAGTGATCATTATGCAAGAGCAATGGCCAGTTATGGAACTTTTATAACCGCTTGCGGATTTGAATATCATGGCCCCAAGGGCCACATGGCTTTCAATCCTAAATTGAATCCTGAAAAGTTCAAAGCTCCTTTTACTTCTGCAGCAGCTTGGGGGTGTTATGAACAAGAAAGAGACGTTCAAAAACTCCGGGCAAGCCTGTTAGTTCAGTATGGTGAGTTAAGTCTGAATAGTTTCACATTGCATGCTTTGCATCAAGTTACTGGCCTGGAGGTTATGCTCGGTGATCAGCTT
>CAIJME010000232.1 GCA_903821625.1 uncultured Sphingobacteriales bacterium
GATTCCAGAATCACATCTACCTCTACCGTAGGGTTACCGCGTGAATCCATTATTTCTCTTGCTCTTAAATCTTTAATTTTAGACATGTTCTTTTTATTCTTAAACCCCTAAAGATTCCTTATAATTTATAATTTCTAACTGGATTGAAATTGCTGTTCAATAGCCTCTAAAACATTGGCATCAGGCGATGTATTGGTGATCCAGTTGATTGCTACCAAACGGATGATCTGCTTCAAACTCTCATCCTGAATATAATTTACTGGCGATTTGCCATCCATTCTGGCCAGTAGCATCAACCCCAGATGTGGCAGAAGATTAAAAACCTCGCCTTTATACGAATCTAGAAAAGCACTGATCAAACCTAAAAGCTCATCATATTTTTTAAGATGCCAAGCTTTCAGCATCAGATGTCCAAGACAATAGGCCAGATCAAATACCGGATTACCCCAATGAGCTACTTCAAAATCAATCAGTACAATTTCGCCATTCTTTTGAACCAACATATTTTTGGGTGAAAAATCACCATGTACCAAACAAGTTTTTTGTAGGCTGAGCTCATCAATAAGTTTATTGATGTTTGTTGTAAGTTCAGGATATTTTTGAATCAGGAAGCGGTGAAAAGGATCAATTCTAAGCTGATTAAAATATTTCTGATCGCTGAATTCTAATTTTTGTTCTTCATCAATTTTATAACTCTGCGAATGAATCTGGCTCAATAAGGCGGCGGCACTTTTTGCCGTACTGACATTAAAAATACCAGTCATCATTATATTCTTCCAAGTATCAACCCCCTCTTCGGCGCAGGTCATCATGTACACATGATTGGTATAATCAACATGCAAGACCTTGGGCACATTTGAATCAGGAACAATGAATTCGATCTGCTTCATCACCCGGTGTTCCCTGTGAATTCGCTCTACATCTGAGAACCAATCTGCTTGAACATCTAGTTTTTCAAGGGCCTGCTTGATTACCCAACGATGATTGTTTTGTACGATTTTCCAAACCCGGCAAGACACGCCACCCGACAAATATTCAACATGGATACTGTCATCTGGACTTACAAGTAATTCTTGGTTCAGGTATATTTTTACCTGTTCAATCGTATCAAGAATCATAAGAAATTACCAATAAATACTGTACATGGCTACAACAAAGCCAATCACAATCAATGCTCCAACTGTAAATGCTGCCGTAGGGCGGAACATACTCTTATCAATTTCGAGTCCATCTGTTATCACTCCATTCCTGTTTTCGTACATGCTAATGATATACATAAATACCACACAGATCACAAAAACAAAACCCATACGGTCAATGAAAGGAATTTCGAAAACCCCTTCGGCATTCGGTATTGCATAGCCTGAAGCATGAAGGAATTCCAGATCCACATAATTAGGTGATATCTTAAACAATACCGATAAAATAAAACCTCCGATTGTTGCAAAAAGCGCTGCATTGGAAGTGGTTTTTTTCCAGAAAAAGCCTAAGATGAACATGGCAAAAATTCCGGGAGAAACAAATCCGGTATACTCCTGAATGTATTGAAATCCACCTTTTTTATCAATTCCAAGATAGGGGGCAATGGCCACTGCCATGATCATAGAGATCACAATAACCCAGCGTCCCACCTGAACTTGCTTTTGCTCTCCGGCAGAAGGATTAATTATTTTCTTGTAGATATCGAGTGTAAAGATGGTCGCAATACTATTGGCTTTACCTGCAAGTGATGCCACCACAGCGGCTGTCAATGCAGCGAAAGAAAGCCCCTTGAGCCCCACAGGGAGTAGGTTTAATAGTACCGGATACGCACGATCACCAACTACTTCGCCATTCAATGTCATTTCAGTAGTAAAGACCCCCTCTTTATAAAGAACAAAGGCTGCAATACCAGGTAAAACAACAATTACAGGCATTAATAATTTCAAGAAAGCAGCAAATAGAATTCCGCTTCTTGCTGTTTGCAGATCTGCTCCAAGTGCTCTTTGTGTGATGTATTGATTACAGCCCCAGTAGTTCAGGTTTACGATCCACATACCACCAACCAATATGGCAAGGCCCGGAAGGTCCATGTAATACGGATCATCTTTCTTAAATATCATTTTAAAATGATCTGCAGAATTCTCGGTCATCAAGTTGAAGCCGTTTAGTGCGCCAGATGAACCATAATGCTCTGCCACCAGATCGAGTGCAAGATAGGTGGTGACTAATCCTCCAAGTATCAAGAACACAACCTGGATCACATCGGTATAGCCAATCACATTCATCCCGCCAAGGGTAATGATCACGGCAAATACTGCCAGAGCAATCATACAAAGCCCGAAATCAAGCCCTGAGATACTACTGATTGCCAGCGCCCCCAAAAAGAGTATTGAAGTAAGATTGACAACCACATATAAAAGCAGCCAAAATACCGCCATAATCATAGCCACCGTATCATTATACCTCGTTTTAAGAAACTGAGGCATGGTATAGATCTTATTCTTGAGATAGATAGGTATGAAAAAGACCGCTACAATGAGCAGAGTTATAGCCGCAAGCCATTCATAAGCTGCTATGGCAAGCCCCATGGTAAATCCAGAGCCACTCATCCCAATAAATTGTTCGGCCGAGATATTAGATGCGATCAATGATGCACCAATTGCCCACCAAGTGAGCGAGTCTTTGGCTAGAAAATAATCTTTAGAATCTTCATGCTTCTTTTTCTTGTAAACATACCAGCCGTAGGTACTTACAATAATGAAATAAATAAAGAATACTATATAGTCAGGAGTTTTCATTTGCTTGACAGATTGAATGATTAAACCTATTAAAAATTTTGCACTTATTTACATCCGGGTAAC
>CAIJME010000233.1 GCA_903821625.1 uncultured Sphingobacteriales bacterium
CCATTTATTTTACGATTCGCATTCCCCTTATATTATGTAGCTCCCGCCTGTGTTTTTTTATACATAAATGCTTTAGTTAATAATAGAAGCAAGCTCAGTCCTATTGAGTATTTACATTTCATTCCTGCAATTTTAGCACTGATTGAAATTTATCCTTGGTTTTTTTCGCCTTCAATAAATACAAATCTTCTTGTAGCTGAATTAGTTAAAACTAAAAATATGGCTATAATTACTGATACCGGATATCTGTCTGCATCATTTCATCATTGGTTTAGATACAGCTTATTATTGATTTATCTGAGCCTTTCTTGGAGGATACTATTCCGTTCTAAACTTATGGGAATTAAGGAAGGGGATCAGTCAAAAAAAATATTGATGATTGCGGGATTGACTGCAATCACCTTGAGTCATTTTAATTTATTTATCAGTGAATATTCCCAAAATGGTGTTTTGTTTATTAATCAATACCCTCTTGCGGCTCAATTTTCTTCGTGGTTCGGTATTGCCGTATGGGTTTGCTTTTTATATTTCCTTATTATCAATCCAAAATTGCTTTATGGATATTTTATTTTTTCTAAAGAGTATCAATCTCAAACCAATGGATTAAAATTTTCTTCCGAAAAAAATGCAATTAAATTAATTCCTTCTTTTTTGGAAAAAGATTCAGTCTCGGTATTGGAAAATATTATAATCAATGAGAAACTTTTCTTAAATCCAAACTTTAATCTGATGGATCTAGCTCGGGCTTCTTCTATGGGTATTCATAAATGTTCTCGGTTAATTAAAACTGCTTATGGAATTGGTGCTCTTGATTGGTTTAATAAAATTCGGATTGATTATTTTATCCAAACCTATCCAGCAAAATGCAATATAAAAACTATCGAGGCCATTGCTTTAGAATCAGGCTTTAGTAGCAGATCCACTTTTTATAGAGCCTTTAAGAAGGAAAAAGGAATGATGCCTTCTGAATTTTTCAAAACTTAATATCCCACACTACCTTAAAAATTCTATTAATATGTCTTTCTTGTCCCATAATAAAATTATAGGACATGCTTAGTACGCTATCCTTCTTCTGACAGTGTAAACACTTCATAGTTTTGTTTTATAAATAGTTGCTTGATTCTTAACCATTGATATTTAGCCTTATTAGCTAATGGGTCAATTATAGAATATCCATTTTATAACTTATAAACTAAACCTATGAAATCTGTTTTTTACTTGCTTTTTAGCATTTTAATTTTGCTTGGTTCTGTACCAACATTTGCACAAATTGGAATTGGAACTAAAACTCCTGCAGCCTCTGCAGCCTTAGACGTTAGCTCATCAGCCAATAACAAAGGGATCTTAATTCCAAGATTAAGCGCTACCCAAAAAGATGCGATTGTGAGTCCGGCCGAAGGATTATTGATTTATCAAACCACAGCTCCTACAGGCTTTTATTTTTATTCAGGTACTGCCTGGAAGTTGATGGCTAATGCAACTGACCTATCTGCTGCAGGTAATGCAGGAACAGCCACTAAATTAGCCGCTTCAAAAAACATCAATGGAGTAGCATTTGATGGAAGTGCAGATATTACTGTCCCAGCTGCTGCAGAAACATTAACAGGAACTACATTAAAGTCAACTGTTACTGGTTCTAGTTTAACAAGCGTAGGCACTTTAGCGAACTTAACTGTAACTAATCGAATAGCAGGAAGTATAACAGGGAATGCAAATAATGTAGCAGGAATTGTAGCAATTGCTAATGGAGGTACTAATTCGACAGCTGCAGCTACAGCCGGGGGTATTGGTTACGGAACAGGTACAGCTCATGCCTATACTGGGGCAGGCACGTCTGGGCAAGTATTAAGTTCAAACGGAGCAGGAGTACCAACCTGGATTACACCTTCTTCTGGAGGCATACCCTATACAGGAGCTACGGCCGCAGTTGATTTGGGGGCGTTTAATTTGAAGGTAAATGGAATGACTGTTGGGCGTGGGCTTAATCTAAGTACAGATAATAATGTGGGGATTGGTAAAAATGTACTTACAAGCGTTACAGGTGGAAGTTACCTTACAGCAGTTGGGCACGAATCACTTTACTCAAACACGACGGGTTATAACAATACAGCCATTGGTTCTGCTGCACTTAAAGCTAATACCGGCGGCTTGGCCAATACCGCCATTGGTAGCAATTCACTTTCAAATAACACCACTGCCAATTTTAACACTGCGGTTGGTAATCATGCACTTAAGAATAATACTGGAGGGAATAATACAGCGGTTGGCTCTGGTGCACTTGAGTTTAACACTTCCGGGCAACAGAATAGTGCATTTGGTTTAAACGCACTTAAAAGTAATACTAGTGGCTCAAATAATACAGCGACCGGAGTAAATGCACTTGAATCCAATATTAATGGAAACGAAAATACAGCGAATGGTGCAAACGCACTTCAATCGAACACTGAGGGGAGAGAGAATAGTGCATTTGGCTTCTCCGCACTTAAAAGTAATACTACAGGAAAGTACAATACAGCGACCGGATTTGGTGCACTTTCAAAAAATACGACAGGAGAACAAAATACAGCGGCCGGATGGTATGCACTTGGTTTAAACACGACTGGAGCAAATAATACAGCGTTTGGTTGGGCTGCACTTTATCCCAATACGACCGGAGCTAACAACACAGCGGTTGGAGAAGGCGCACTTAAAAACAATTCCACGGGTAATGATAATTCTGCCTTCGGTGAAGGCACACTTGCTAATAACACTACCGGGATATACAATAGTGCATTTGGGCGTGAATCACTTCACAATAGCAACGGTAACAATAATACGGCGCTCGGCTGGCGTGCTGGCATGGCAAATACAACTGGCAGCAACAATACCGCAATTGGAATGCAAGCTAATTTTGGAGCCAATAACTTAACCAATGCAACAGCTATAGGGTATCAAGCAAGTGTCTCGGCTGACAACAGCATTCAATTGGGAAACACAGCTGTAACTAATGTGAAAACCAGTGGTACCATTACAGCCGGTGCGGTTACTTATCCAAAAGTAGATGGAACTGCTGGTCAAGTGTTAACTGCAAATGCAAACGGAATTCCAACATGGCAAGCTGTTGCTGCTCCTGCTGCTATTACCAAAACATACGATGGCCCGAGTTTTGTTAGTGCATCTAATTTAAGTAACTATTCTGGCTATATATTGTCAACTCAACACACAGGGAATCCTGGTTTTCCAGAAGACTTACCTAATGGGTTTACTGTAACAATTTATAATTACAGCGGTGGAACATTTGTTTCAAATGCATTAACGACCACTAGATTTTATACGCCTAGCAATGGACTTGCACCGAGTACAACTTTTTCAATTTTACCAGGGGGTATGGTTACTTTATTTGTGATTACTACCGATGGAACAAAAAGATATATTATAAAATAACTACTTGTTTTAAAGTTTTGACCCTAGTAATTTATGGCTATGGG
>CAIJME010000234.1 GCA_903821625.1 uncultured Sphingobacteriales bacterium
AGCCAGTATAGATACCATCAGCTGCCGAGGATAATGATAATGTTCAGCACGAACGCTGGTATGCTTTTCCATTTTCCTGTCGCCGCTATCAATAACAAAGGCATATTCAGGCCGTACATATTTTTCTCTAATATAGGCTTCTGTCCTGGCAAAACAATTCAAAGCCCATTCATCACCAGTGTGCTCAATCAAGATCATTGCTCCTATGAGTATCTCCTCCTGTAACCAACGTAATTTATTTAAGGTCCATGTATTAGTACTTACATTATCCAGAACATGAAAATGACCTCCATAAATATCGTCCCAAGCTATATCCACATGTCTTTTAAACTCTGCCGAGGCTCTTTTAAACAAATTTGCATCCTTGATTAACACTGCGTAATTCATAACGAATGCTAAAGTTTCACAGCCATGACCAATATCCCCATATTGTGAGGCAACAGGATCAGTGAGCGGACTCATATCATGAGCCAATGCTTCATTTAATAATTTAAATTCAGGGTTTAGGTGATGATTCATAATTGCATCCACACAACGATCGGCCAGGGCTTTGATTTCTGTATCAGGATACTGACGCAGCATTTGTGTGGAAAGGCTTAGTAATATCATCCAATGGCCCAAAATACGCGGACCTGCAAGCCTGTTTTCTGCCTTATAAGCATAAGTAAAATCAGGACGATCATAACGCGCTACAGCCTTTAGCATAATATCTTTTGCCTGATCAAAATAACGCTTATCACCAAGCGCTTTCGAATATTCAGCTAAGCCTTCGGCAACAAATAGATTGCCATAGATGTCGCCTTCAACATTTCCCACCGGAACACCTTCTTTAGTAAATGAGGAGATATAATAGCTTCCATCTTTTGGCAATAATTTTAAAATAAAGTCTTTCGATTGAGTAGCTATTTCAAGATATCGGGGTTTCTTTTCAATATTATTATAAAGAAATGAATACATCCAAATACCTCTGCCTTCAAACCAAGCTCGTTTAGTAGTGCTAATAAGTTTTCTGCTCCGGATATCAATTGAACACATAAATCCACCTAATGCATGATCAACTACATAATTATCCATATTAGGTATAAACTTTCCTAAAAGAGCTTCCATATAGGTTTCACGAAGCTTTTTCAGGTTAAGTTCTGATATCTTATTAATTTCGGCAGCAGTTGAAATCACTTTACCAGAGGCAGTTGTGGTTACTAAGGTTCCCCCAAGCGCAACTGCACCAAGCATTCCAAATCCGGCAACTGAATTCTTTTTTAAAAAGTCTCTTCTTGAATATTCCTTATTCATTATACATCAATTCAAATACACATTGTTTTAGCCAAATAAATTTGAGGCCTGGCCATTACGCTTAAGCATGCGATTAACTGCTAGCAGATTTAGCATCAGATGACGAGGATGATGATAATGTTCTGCCCTGTTCTTTGCATATTCCTTTAACTGCCTGTCGCCAGAAGAGCTCCAAAATAAATTGCCGGATACATCAAACTTCTGTTGAACGTATTCAAGAGTCTCCTTAAAACATTCCTGAGCCCAATTATCACCCGTATGTTCGGCCATAAACAAGCTACCAATTAATACTTCTTCCTGCAACCAAAGCACCTTATCTACTTTCCAGGTATTATTTCCAACATGATCTAGCGCTCTAAAATAGCCCCCATAAACATGATCATGAGCAACACTAACATGCCTTTTAAATATATCAGCAATTCGAGTAAATAGATCCTTATCCTTTCTTCGGGCGGCTTCAAACAAAAGCATCCAGCAAGTTTCAATTCCATGGCCGGTATAGGAAAAGTCTTTAAAAGAATTGGCAGGCCTACTCATATCATGATTCAACACCTCATTAAACAGCTTGTATTCAGGATTAAGATGGTGATTTAAACAGGCATCAAGACAACGGTCTGCCACTTTTTGAATATCTGCATCTGGGCCGTCTTCCAAAATTTGTGTTGCAGCCCGCAGAAACACCATCCAATGTCCTAAAACCCTGGGAGCAGGAATCTTTGGGGCTTCAGGATTTAAATAAGCCACATAATAATCATAATCTGGACTATCGTAACGATCAAGACATGATAGAATTATTTTCTTAGCGAGTGTAAAATATTGCTTTTCACCAGACGCTTTTGCAAATTCAGCAAGTCCTTCAGCCACAAATAAACTGCTGTAAATATCGCCAGGACCGCTCAGTGGATTTCCCATCCTGTCAAAGGAGGAGGTCCAGAAGCTATTATCTTTGGGCTGAAGCTTTAGTATAAGATCTTTGGATTTACGTGCAACCTCCAAATATTTCGGATTTTTACCAAAGTGATTATACAGAAAAGAATAGGTCCACATTCCTCTACCCTCAAACCAAGCAGTTTTATTACTATTGACCTGCTTGCCATTGGTGATATCAACTGAACACATAAACCCGCCGTTCTGATGATCAATAACGAACTGATCCATGTGGGGAATAAAATCATCGAACAAATCGGAATGATAACGATCCTGAAGCTTTTGAAGATTCAGTTTTATTTCTCTTGCAGTACTATTATTGTCAATAGGAGAATTCAAATGCAATTGTTTATCCAATCCATATGCCCCCAGGCTAAAACTACCAATACCCGCTGCAAGCGAGCCACTCATAAATTGTCTCCTTTTCATTTTGATTAATTAGATTCAATAAAATTACAGACTGCTAGGTATAAAATCTACACCAAATTCCATTCTGTCTTCGGAACTAAAAATACAATTATTTGATATTAGCTTTTGTATATAATATAAAATATTTGATTTAAAACCATTGGGTACGTAAACATTAATTTTAAGATGCTTTACCATAATAACTACATTTTTTATCCAAAACAGGTTCAGGAAAAATCTGGAAAGAATGTAACAATGCTGATTATTCAAGGAATAAATAAAAGTGGACACTATATTTGATGCTTAAATAAAAGAAAATTAGACTTTGAATGGTTTATTTAATTAAAAACCTGAATAAGCCAATGATGTAATATGAAAAGGATTTCCCTTGGGATAATTTTAACTTTATTTGTTTTGCAAGGTTATTCTCAAGGCTTTAGCGTAAAAGGAAGCGTACTTGATTCGCAGGGCATTCCACTTACAGGAACTGTTATTAAATTAAAATCAGCGAATGACAGTATAGCTACATCAGCGGATATCAATGGCTTATTTTCGTTCAAAAATGTCAAGTGGGCAGAATTTAATTTTTCAGCTGCTTTCATCGGTTTTGAAACCTTCCTGAAAACATATAAAATCACTGAAGGTAAAACACTTACTATCCCTCCAATCATCTTAAAAACGGCTTCAAATACCCTCAATGAAGTGGTCATCACAGGTATTACCGCCATTAAAGTAAGTGAAGATACCGTAACGTTCAATGCTGCTGCATTTCCGGTAAGGCAAGGCGATGCTGTAGAGGAAATACTAAATAAACTACCTGGAGTTAAAGTTGATGCAGATGGCAATGTTACCACTCAGGGAGAGCCCATTACAAAGATCAGGATTAATGGTAAAGACTTTTTTGGAACGGATGTAGCCACAGCGATTAAAAATCTACCTGCAGATATTGTCAAAAACCTGCAAATAATTGATGATTATGGAGACCATGCCAATTTAACAGGTATAAAAAGCGGCGAGGCTGAGAAAATCTTAAATATTACAATTCTAGAAGATAAAAAACGGGGTTATTCTGCCCGAATTTCAGGTGGTCTTGGTGACGAAGACCGATACAATACGATACTGAGAGGGAACAACTTTAAGGGCGAACGTCAAGTCTCATTTGACGGAACTGTGAATAATATAAATATGCGGGGCGGGGCAAATAATGGAATAACAAGCACCAATTCTGCCAGTATGAATTACCGAAATGAATGGAGCAAAAAACTTTCTGCAGATGCCGGATTTAATTTCAACAATCGGAAAAATACCACGCTTACAAAAACCTATACCCAAAACTTCTTGTCAAATTATACTCGTCTTGAAAACTCTGTTTCCAACAATAAAAGTGATAATTACAACAATGATTTCTCAGGTAATCTAACCTATAAACCTGATACTTTAAACTATTTAAAAATATCGCCAAGATTTTCTATTAACTCATCTGAATCAGACAATCAGGGAGTTATTGATATAAACCAACCGAGTCTGACTACGCTCAGAAATAATTTATCTGGTACAAACTCATCCTCAATAAATCTGGGAAACAATATCTATTATAACCATCGGTTTCATAAAAAAGGTAGGAATATGAGCCTAAGCTCAAACCTAAACTATTCAAATGGAGAAAACTATAGGGAGGTTTTAAATAATTACTTGATTAAACAAGCTGGTATTGACTCTACTAGAATACAAAATCAGTTAATTGCCAATACAAACAATAATTTTTCAACTTGGGCAAGCGCAACCTACATGGAGCCCTTTTGGAAAAAATCATTTATCGAATTCAATTACAGTTATAGTCATTCAAGTACCACTACAGACCGTGCTACCAATGATATTACTAATGGAAACACAATTTTCAATAAAGATTTGAGCAATAATTATGAATATCAGTTTACAACTAATCGAGTAGGGCTTGGATATAGATATATTGCTGAAAAATATAACTATACCTTAGGCTTTAACGCTCAACCTGCACTTTTAGAAGGTCAAAATTTAACCAGGGGGATCAATACTCAAAACCGAACCTTTAATTTTATACCCTCTGCCCGGATGGTTTATAGATTTACCAAACAACAGGCACTGCATGTTAATTATTGGGGCCGAAACAACCAACCAAGTTTCCTCCAATTACAGCCGATTACAGACAATTCCAATCTCCAGAATACACTTACTGGTAACCCGAATCTTAAACCTGAATTTGTACACACCATCAATGCTAAATACAATCAATCTGATTGGAACATGGGACATATTTTAAGTGCCAACTTAAACTACAATAAAACAGAGGATAAGATTGTAACCACAAAAGTTTTAGTACCAAATACAGTTAACCAGGTAACCAGTTATATTAATACCGATGGTTTCTATTCTTTAAGAGGAGATTATTCGTATGGAAAACCATTTGCTGAAAGAAAATACACCCTAACCTATTCAGGATCAGCCTACCTGAATAATAACGTGGCTTTCATCAATATGGAAAAAAATATTGCTAAGAATTACATGATCAGACAAGAGCTTGAATTTCAAATCGATATCAAGGAGGTGGTAGATTTTAGACTGGAAACTTCTTATGCGATCAATAAAACTGAATATTCACAGACAACTTTTAGCGACCGTCAAACAAATACCTTGAGGTTTCAGCTTAGGGGTAGAAATTACTTTTTCAAAGATCTGACTTTAGGATATGACTTCAGGAAATCAATCAATTCGGGTTTTGATAATGGGATGGTTAAAAATCCTGCCATTCTTCGATTATATACCGAATATCGTTTTTTAAAAGGAAATTCTGGGTCTTTACGATTTGAGGGCAATGACCTACTGAATCAGGAAACAGGAATATCAAGAGATGTATTTGACAACATTATTGTAGACCGACAAGTCAACCGTTTAGGAAGATATTTTTTGCTCACGTTTACGTTGAGACTAAATAAATTCGGAGGTTCTACTATTACTAAAAATTAAAATAGAGAACTTATAAAGATTGATGAGTATCAATAATTAATTTTCCAATAAAACCCCGTATTTAGTAGCCTTCATCATACTGTAATAATCAAAAACCCGCTTAGAAATTGAACTAATTAGTGTAGATGGTGTTGCTGAAGTTTTGTAATTTTCCATAACCGTTATTGCATAAGGTCTGTTCTTTAGATATACAATAGCCCATTCGGTAGATACCCCTCCCATTCCGCCTGTCTTAAATGCAATTTTTACATTTCCCGGAACTCCAGTGGCAATCTTACTATTCTCAATTGGATTTTTTTGAAGCGTAGATACTATTTCACTGGATATTGTAGCATCAATAAACTTTCCATCAAACAAAAGTTTTAAAATTTTAGCTGCTTCGGCCGGAGTAGAAATATTTTCTTCATTTCTTAAGGAGGCAGGTTGGTCAATCATCTTGCGTTGCAATTTGGTATTTGAAAACCCAAGCGAAAGCATTGTATTGGTAACATTTTTCATCCCTACAAGATCTATTAGCATGTTAGTGGCCGAATTATCACTTAGCCCAATCATCAACATACAATAATTCCGAATACTCAAATTAACCGGATCAGTCATTGTATTCAGGATTCCTGATCCTGCAACTGTGTTAGCCGGCAGTAAGGGGTTAATATCTGTCAATGCAAACTTTTTTTCATGCGCTTGTTTATACACCTCCATTAGGATGGGAATCTTTATAGCACTTGCCTGGGTAAATACCCCATCAGAATTAATACCAATTGTTTCTCCACTTGTTAAATCAATAGTCATCAAACCAGTTAATGAAGGAGAAGATGCGATGATTTCTTTCAAATCATTCTCAGTCTTTTGTTTTATTATATCCCTTGCAGAAAACTGAGCAAAAGCAGTCAATTGAATAAAACAAAAACTAATTAAAAACAGTATTTTTTTCATATTAAACTAATGATAAATAGTTAGATTTTTAAAGCCTCAAAACTTCATTCCAGCTATATCCGGTTCATCTGGAACAAGTTTTTCTGAGATTAATTTTTCTGACCTTGAATCAGCCAGCTTGCTTAATTTATTGAGAACCTTTTTGTATTTAATATCTCCAGCCAAATTAATTGTTTCCAATGGATCTTTATTAAGATCATATAATTCTGCAGGAGCATTAATAAGTCTGTAGCGAAAGTATTTATAGTGAGATGTTCGAATCCCTTCACTGGAAGGTATTTCGGGCAACTTCCAAAGGTGTTCAATCAGTATTGACCTTCTCCTAGAAGTTATATTGCCTCTTTTAATAAAAGGTTCGAGGTTTATCCCTTGATAATTTTTGGGCACTTGTAAACCTGCAAATTCAAGGATAGTTTTAGATATATCGATATTCAAAACCAGGGCATCAATACTTGAAGGATTAATTTTTCTAGGATCG
>CAIJME010000235.1 GCA_903821625.1 uncultured Sphingobacteriales bacterium
GATGCTGTTTCGAGAGCTTTTAAATTTTCACGAACCAATCAGGTAATCGTGGAGTCATTCATGGACGGAACCGAGTTTACTGTAGAAGTTTTTGCGATTAATGGAAAAGTGAATGTCCTGGCGGTTACAGAAAAGAAAAAAGTAGAGGGTACAAAAGGAACAGTAGCAAGTGAACTGGCAACTCCCGATAGACCTTTCGAAATAGTAGAAAAACTTAAAAATGCTGTTACTTCGGCATTTATGGCACTGGATTATACAGATGGTCCCGGGCATGCAGAGATTATTCTAAAAAAGGACAACTCTGTTGGTTTAGTTGAAGTTGCTGGAAGAGGGGGGGGGTTTATGGTTTTTAATGGGTTAGTTCCCGCAGTAAGTGGGGTAAATATTGCCAAAATAACCGCAATTCAGGCAATTGGAGATTCTGTTATTTTAGATAGTATACAATCCAATGCGGTTGTACTACGTTTTTTTCCTTCAATCCCTGGTAAATTGGTTAGTATTTCAGGATTTGAAACAGCAAATGCCATTCCCGGTGTGCAATGCGAACCATTTGTTACACCAGGAACAGTTTTTCACAAAGCAGCAGCAGACGGCGACAGGCTTGGTTATATATTATCCGTTGCGTCATCTGCTATCGAAGCACAGCAATTAGCTGATGAGGCTGAACTGTTAATAAAGTTTGATATAATTAGTGTAAAATGATCGTAGACGCACATTTACATTTGGATGAAACAATAGATGGAACTGCTCAGGGAGCGGCAAAAGAATTGGATACGCAACTTACTAATGCAGGTATTTCAAGAGCCATTGTTCTTCATCTTGAAAGTCAACCCTGGTCTGCTGAAGAAGTTGCAAAAGCCATAGCTCCATACAAGTCGTTAAAGGGATTTATAAATGTTCATCCTTTTAACAAAGACGCAAAAGATAAATTGAAAGCAGGGATAGATGAACTCGGCTATATTGGCTTAAAATTACATCCAAGATTACAGGAGTTTAAAATTGATCATGAAAAAACGCTGGAATTGGTTCGTTTTGCAGGCGAATTAAATATACCTGTCCTATTTGATGCTTTCCCGGATGGTACGCATATCATGCAAGGGTTCTCACCAGTCAAATATGCAGAACTTGCCAAACTGTCTCCCGAAACAAGAATCATTTGGGCACATATGGGTGGTCATTATGTACTGGATTTTATGATGCTTGCTAAAAGACTTCCTAATGTATATATGGATTGCTCTTATTCACTTTTGTATTATAGGAAAAGTTCAATTATTAAGGATATGGTTTATGCAATGCGAAGTATGAAATTTGACCGTATTTTTTATGGGTCTGATTATCCCGATAGAAGCATAATGGAAACAAAAAACAGTTCAATCACAATTTTCAAAGAACTGGGATTAAATGAGGATGAACTGACAAAAATAATGTCTACAAATGCAATAAATTTTTTTAAATGGACCGATCTTTAACAAACATTGATATTTTCAGAGCCGCGGAATTGTATAATAACAGATTCGATGAATATGGCAGGAATATTAAAACAGTAGGATGGGGTAGTGAAAAGGATCAACGACTGCGTTTTGAAATACTTTTTCGTGATATTGATCCTGCGGGAAAAAGAATTTTGGATGTTGGATGTGGTTTAGGAGATTTAATCCCTTTCCTGGATGAGAAAACAGGGGGCAACTATTCCTATATAGGAGTTGATATCGCAGAAAAACTAATTGAGGATGCTCGGAAAACCTACGGTGCAAGTAATAGGTCTTTTTATGTGGGTGATATATTCTCAATCACAGAACCAGATATAGACATAGCTGTGCTTTCAGGTGCGCTTTCGTTTAAATCTGAAGGTATTGAAACGTATTCACAAAATACCTTGCTAAAAATGTTCAGTTTGTCAAAAGAGGCTGCCTGTTTAAATTTCCTTACCAAATACGTAGACTTTGAACTCGAAAAAAACCAGCATTATGAGCCGGAAAAAGTATTTGGTTGGGCAAAATCTGTTACACCTAGGGTAAACCTGTTTCATGATTACCCGCTATTTGAATTTACTGTTCAATTATTCAAAAACTAAATCACTAATTTAATCAAAACCCTTCTTTATGGATTACGCTAATCAAATTATTGAATTTTGTATTTCAAACCGTGTTTCAACTACGGAGGTTGCAGATGCATTGGGTAAATCCGGTGTGCTTCCTAAAGTTCAGCCTATTAACCATAATAAATTTTGTGTAGGGCCGGTAAGAGTTGTTTTTACTTCAAATAATTCAAATTATGCAGTACACGAACAGATTCGGGATGTACAAAAAGGAGAAGTAGTA
>CAIJME010000236.1 GCA_903821625.1 uncultured Sphingobacteriales bacterium
TAGCCCACCATGATTAAAATTGCTGCCAAACTTGCAAGTGGAATCATATTCAAAAGGCCCGCAATAGTGATGGCACTAATTAGCAGGAATACCCCATGTAGGATAGCAGACATTTTTGTTTTACCACCAAATGAAATATTTGCAGAGCTTCGAACTATTACCTGAGTAATTGGCAAGCCGCCAATCATTCCCGAAAGTATATTTCCTAAACCCTGTGCTTTTAATTCTCTGTTTGTTGGGGTAACTCTTTTGAATGGATCTATTTTATCTGTTGCCTCCACGCAAAGTAGCGTTTCCAAACTAGCCACAATAGCCATTACTAGTGCAATTTTATAAATCTCAGGGTTAGTTAATTGAGTAAAATCAGGAAACGTGAACTGGGTTAAAAACTGCGAGAAATTTTCTGCGACCGGAAGTTGTACTACCTGATCGCTCTCAAGACTAAAATTCAAAATTCCGTTTTGGAATAGATAATTCATTACAATTCCTAGAATTACTACAACAATTGGCCCCTGAATTAATTGAAAGATCTTGTGTTTTTTGGTTAAAACAGTATCCCACAAAATCAAAATAGCAATAGATATAGAGGCAATCAGTATTGCGCCTGGTGTTAACGATTCAAATGCTGAAGCCAATGCTGAAAAGGTATTCTCACCATCTGCCTGAAAAAATGCATCGTCACCTTCAGTGTCTTTATCATATCCTAAAGCATGTGGAATTTGTTTTAATATAATGAGGAGCCCTATACCGGTGAGCATCCCCTTGATTACAGATGAAGGAAAGAAGTAGGCTATAAAACCTGCCTTGGCAAAGCCCATAGCTAATTGAATGACACCCGCTATGACCACCGCCAATAAGAAAGCAGGCCATGAACCAAGTGTAGCAATTGATGTGAGCACAATTACTGCAAGTCCGGCTGCTGGTCCGCTAACACCAAGTGCTGATCCGCTAGCCATTCCAACAATGATTCCACCAACAATTCCGGCAATGATCCCTGAAAAAAGCGGTGCTCCTGATGCAAGGGCAATGCCCAGACATAGCGGAAGAGCCACGAAAAACACGACAATACTCGCTGGGAGGTCGCTTTTAAGTTCCTTAAACATGTTTTTTGATTCCATTTTTAATTATTTTCTTTTTTGTGATATTGCAAAGATAGTATTATTATTTAAAATGATAGTAATACTACCTCATAAAATTGTAAAACTTTTATTTACTTTTGTAATCATGAATTAATTGACAACACTTTGTGTTTACGATTTAGAGATTAGATCTATGGAATTACACCTTCAAATAAAGATGAATGAGAAATTGTTTGTTCGCAATCCCGAGCAAACAGAATTGGGAAGGAAGATCATTGAATTTAGTATTCGGCTTATTCATGAAAATGGTTTTGAAGCCTTTACATTCAAAAAGCTAGCTGAAGTTATTGGCTCTACAGAGGCGGGGATTTATCGTTATTTTGAAAATAAGCATCGTATACTGATCTATCTTACCGCCTGGTATTGGAGCTGGCTTGAGTTTCGGGTTACATTTCACCTGAATAATGTCTCAGATCCCTCTATTAAATTGAAGAAGCTAATTCAATTACTTGCTGCCAATGTTGTGGATGATGACAGCACCCTTTATGTAGATGAAAGTCTACTGCACCAAATAGTTATTGCCGAAGGATCAAAAGCTTACCTAACCAAGCATGTTTCAGAAGATAACAAAGACAGATTATTCAAACCCTACAAAGATCTTTGTTCTTTGATAGCTGCTATTATTCTTGAGTACAATCCAGCGTATACACATCCTCGTTCTCTTGCCACTACTATCATTGAAATGGCAAATTTACAAATGTTTTTCATGCATCATTTGCCTGCACTTACAGACTTTGGTCAGAGTAAGGATGAACAGCTTGTTGTAGAATTTCTTGAGGATTTGGTTTTCTGTAGTATTCGTAAATAAAGGGTCACTTTTCTTTGCTACTTCCTGAATTTAGCCAGGCCACACTCAGTTCAGAATGATGTTCTTTTCCAAGAATATCTTTGTAAAGATCTGGTCTTCTTGCCTTTGTATAGCGGTATCCACCTGCCATTGTTAGTTTTTCTGGAATAAGTGTTGAACTAACCAATGAGTCATCAAAAGATCTGCACTCTGCCAAAATATCCCCAAACGGATCAATGATCATGGAACATCCATTTTTTAATTGGTCATCATCCATCCCGATTGGGTTTGAAAAAACAGCATATATTCCATTATCGTAGGCTCTTGATGGGAGCCATTTCATCAGCCATTCTCTTCCTTTCATTCCATCAAATTCTAGACGAAGTGAGTTGGGGTCATTTTCGCGGTTCTGCCATAAACCAGGATCTACAAAGCCTGCACCTGGCCTTGTAGAAGGTGTGCACATAGTAACATGGGGCATGAATAGTATATTAGCCCCCAGTAAAACTGTTGCGCGAACATTTTCAATCACATTATTATCATAGCAGATCAGTATTCCGCACTTCCATCCATGGAGATCAAATACGGTATAACTATTTCCAGGGTTTATATGTGCATTGATAAAAGGGTGCAGTTTTCTATGCTTTGCGATAAGCCCATTTTTATCAACGCATACATAGGCCTTAAATATATTATCGTCTTTATCTTTCTCAAAAAGTCCTGCAAGTATAGTGATATCATACTTTTTGGCGATCGCAGCTAATTTCAGGATGCTTGGTCCTTCAGGAATAATTTCAGCAACTTCAAGCATCTGATCTTTTGATAAATGCCTTGCAAAGGTGTAACCCGTAATTGAACATTCATGGAAAGCAATCACTTTTGAACCCTCGGCTGCTGCCTTTGCGGCTAATTTGTCAATAACGGATAGATTATATTCTTTATCGCTGCTTTTGTTTTCAAACTGAGCAGTGGATATTTTTAAATTTTTCATTTCTTTATCTGTTCTTTTTTCAGAAGCCTAAATTTAATCATTAGACTTTCTTCTGCGTGAGAAAGAAGAATATTTATTAATTCAAAAAAATATGGATTAATAGTCTATCTCCCTGTCATAAATTTCGTTATTTCGTGCATTAATGTATTCTTTATGAAGATCAGCTATAATCCTTTCGAACTAAACCTGAAGCATCCGTTTACCATTGCTAAATTTTCGCGTACTTCTACTCCAATCATGCTGATGGAGATTAGTCATGAAGGTTATACCGGATTTGGTGAAGCCTCTATGGTGCCATATATGGGTGAAAACATTGAATCTGCAATGGCTTTTATGGCTAAAGTGGATCTTTCCTGGTTAAAAGCACCTTTTGATTTTGATGAACTGATTGCTTATTTGGATAGCATAGCTCCTGGAAATCCAAATATTAAGGCTGCTGTGGATATAGCTCTGCATGATCTTCGCGGAAAGATTGAACAAAAACCATGTTTTCAATATTTCAATTCGGATCCTTTAAAAATGCCTCCTACTTCATATACACTTGGTATTGACACACCTGAGGTGCTCTTACAAAAAATCAAAGAAGGCGAAAATTGTCATATCATTAAGGTGAAACTTGGAAGGGATAATGATAAGGAATTGATCAATACCATACGTTCAGCAAGTGATAAACCATTGTATGTAGATGCAAATCAGGGCTGGACAGACAGGCAGCAGGGTCTGGATATGGTATGCTGGCTGCACGAGCAGGGAGTGGTTTTAATTGAGCAGCCAATGGCTAAAGATGATCCTGATTCTAATGCCTGGATTACTGAGCGAAGTCCAATAGCCATAGTTGGAGATGAATCTGTTCAGCGATTTGCTGATGTAGAAAAAGCGCAGGGTGTTTATCATGCCATCAATATGAAGCTGATGAAAAGCGCCGGTATGCATGAAGGCTATCGAATGATTATGAAAGCAAAAGAGCTTGGCTTGAAAACCATGATCGGCTGTATGAGCGAAACCAGTTGCGGTACCCTTGCAGCAGCGGCTTTAGCTCCACTGTGCGACTGGGCTGATCTTGACGGACCATTCTTAACCAGTAACAATCCATACAATGATCCAGATTTTAAGGATGGGAAATGGGTACTGTCTGACTTGGCGGGATTGGGACTAAAAAATCGTAATAAATAAATAAGATTTTATTTTCCTTTATTGGTAAGACTTCTTACGCTTTTTACTAGCCTGAACTTAAGGTAGATGAGCATAGCCAATGGTGGAATCCCGGCAAATAGGTATAAATAATACTTGTTCTTAAATGACCAGACTAGACAGATTACAATAACAATAATTGCTACGTTCAAGAAAATATTTAACAGGATTTTTTTTAGCATATCGGATTAATAAACCGGCATATCAGGTTCAAATTCTGCCTTCCAAGCAAGAATACCACCCTTTAAATTATAAAGATTAGTATAGCCTAATTGTTGTTCCAGCTGATTTAGGGCAGCTGCACTTCTTGCACCGCTGCGGCATTGAATGATCACAGGTTTATCCGTACTTATTTTTGATGCTTCAAGCATAACTCCAGCAAGCGGAATGTTTTCGCCATTCAGATTAGACACTTCATATTCAAAAGTTTCACGTACATCAATCAATTGGAAATCTTCCTTATTGTCGATCATGTTCTTAAGTTCAAGTACTGTTTTTTCCTTCATGGTGATTTTTAATATGATGTAAAGGTACGGTTTTCTGTAATTAATACTAAATATCAGACCTGTTAAACTATAATATTGACGCTGTAACAAGCTTATTTGGGGCACTTTGCCTTGTATTTCGTTTATATGGGAAGTCTGGTTATGATAATTTTTGTAATTCTATTCGGAATGATTTAGTGAATGCCAAATTCACTATTGAACGCTAGCTAGATTAGTAGGTTCTTTATCCAGTACATTTTTTTTAACTTCATCCCGCCAATTAAACTATTCCATGAGGACAAGCCTATATCTCCTTTTATTTTTATTTTCTACCCTAAACTTATCTGCTCAGAAACCTCTTGAATACAGGATCTCATTTCCAAATGCGGTTCATCATGAGGCTAATGTTGAATTGCTCATTCCTGATGTTCCTGCAGGCCCCCTAACTTTTAGGATGAGCCGGTCTTCTCCAGGAAGGTATGCAACCCATGAGTTTGGAAAGAATGTTTATGCTGTAAAAGCCTTTAATGAACAAGGGAGTGAATTACCAGTAATTCAGATTGAAGGTGATGTTTATAGGGTAGATAAGCATAATGGAACCATTCGGATATCGTATACCGTGTTTGGTAACTGGGTTGATGGTACTTATCTGGCAATTGATGAAATTCATGCTCATTTAAATATGCCTGCGGCGTTTATGTGGGTTCCCCTACTTTCTAGAAGGCCAATTCAAATTAAATTCAATGATCTTAATAAATATGGCTGGAAAGTTGCCACTCAATTAAAGCCTACAATACTTGCAGATACGTTCACTGCGCCTGATCTGAATTATTTTATGGATAGCCCAGTTGAACTTTCTGATCATCATTTAATTAGCTGGACTGACAAAAATACGGACAATACCGAACAGCTTATTCGAGTGAGTTCTCATAGTATTGATAATAAGGAGGTGGTGTTTGGTTATGCCAAAATGGTTGAACGCATGGTTAAAGAATCAAAAGCTGTGTTTGGCGAATTACCAAGGTTTGATCAGGGTACCTATACTTTTTTGCAGGATGTAAGTAAGGATAATGCGGGTGATGGCATGGAGCATAGAAATTCAACCGTAATCACCGATACACAGAATAAGATTGAGGGCAACGAGGAAGATCTTCTGGGTACGTTTTCACATGAGTTTTTTCATGCTTGGAATGTGGAACGTATTCGTCCTAAAACTCTGGAGCCTTTCAATTTTTCGCATGCCAATATGAGTTCTGAACTTTGGTTTGCAGAGGGTTTCACGCAGTATTATGGCAATCTGATCTTAAAAAGAGCAGGTTTTCTTTCAAATAAACAATATCATGGCGTACTTTCTGGGATCATTAATGGCGTTTTGAATAATCCCGGATCGGCTGATTTTTCAGCAAGCCAGATGAGCAGAAGAGCCGTTTTTGTGGATGCAGGCGTTTCTGTAGACAGAAATAATTATGCCAATACCTTTACCTCCTACTATACCTATGGCGCCTTTATTGCACTGGGCCTTGATCTTCGTTTACGCTCAGAATTCAAACTTACACTCGACGATTTTATGCAGGCGGTTTGGAAAAAACATGGCAAAACTGAAATACCTTATTCAATCCCGGATT
Source organism: uncultured Sphingobacteriales bacterium (assembly GCA_903821625.1). Lineage (GTDB taxonomy): Bacteria > Bacteroidota > Bacteroidia > Sphingobacteriales > Sphingobacteriaceae > Daejeonella. Next base: position 6,219 of record CAIJME010000236.1, read on the forward strand.
TGCAAAATGTGCTCGGAACACTAACCAATACTAGGTTTGCAGAAGATTTCTTTAGTAGGTATGTATTGGGTACCGAAAAAAACGATTATGTTAAATTACTTGCTCATGCCGGGCTGGAACTTCGGAAAGCTGAACCCGGAAAGGCTAGTATTGGGAGTTTACGGCTGTATGTGAATCCAGCTGACGGTAAAAGTCGAGTTGTTTCATCAACCATAAAGGGAACTGCAGCTTATGAAGCAGGTATCGATATGGGTGATTATATTTTAAAGATCGGAGACGATGCGCTGACCGGTAATTTGGATGATATTCTTAAAAAGTATAAGCCGGGAGAACGTATTCCTGTAACTTTTGAACATAAAGGAAAAGTTAAAACAGGTACGCTAAATCTCAGGGAAAGCACTATACTTGAATTGCTAGAAAATGAGAAAGCTAACTCGGAGCAAATCAGGTTCAAAAACGACTGGTTATCATCAAAAATTAAATAAAAACAGAATAAATTCTTCCAATAGTTTGGATTAAATAAATAGTATGAAAAGATTATGCATAGGCTTTAGCACCATTTTATTTCTGGCATCATGTGTAGCTCAGAAACCAGAACAGATCATTAAAGAGGCAAATGTTGCCCGCTTAATCAAAACACTTTCTGCTGATGAAATGGAAGGAAGAGGTACTTTCACACCCGGGATTGACAGGGCTGCGAAATTTATAGAAAATGAATTTAAGCAGATCGGACTTAAACCCTTAAGTGGTGATACTGATTTCAGACAGGATTTTAGCGTAAAGCGAATTAAAGCTGGAGAAATAAACGTCACCATAAATGGAAAGCTTGTTGATCAGCAAAATGTATTGGCCATATCAGACCTGCCTTCATTAAAGTTCAACAATACTTCCGGGAATAGCATTATTCAAATTACTGCAGGAGAGCAATTTATACAGCGATACCGAGAAATTTCTGCCATGAAGACAGAGGTTTTGGTACTGGTTGATATTAAGCATGCTGCCTTATTTAAACGTCTGAAGGATAATTCTTCGAGAGGGCGGATCGTTGAGAAAGTTAAGGATTCAGGTGCCGCAGTTTTTGTGCTGGGCGAATCTGGTGCAAGTACCTATAGTGTGAGTGCTTCTAATAGTATTGAGGAGCTTCCTTTATTTAACGTTGCAGGAATGCTTCCCGGAAAATCAAAAGAAAAGGAACTGGTATTAATCTCTGCTCATTACGATCATTTGGGTATAGTGAAATCAGTTGATGGAGATGCTATTGCGAATGGTGCAGATGATGACGCTTCTGGAACAACTGCGGTGATCTCTTTGGCACAATACTATAAGAAATTAAACAATAATGAGCGTACGCTGATTTTTGTTGCCTTCACTGCAGAAGAGGTTGGAGGTTTTGGTGCCCGTCATTTTTCATCTTTACTGAATCCGGATGAGGTAGTAGCCATGTTTAATATTGAAATGATCGGTAAGCAATCGAAATTTGGGAAGAATGCAGCATTTATAACAGGATACGAACGATCAAACTTTGGCGAAATACTGCAGAAAAACCTGGAAGGAACTGATTTTAAATTTCATCCAGATCCTTACCCAACGCAAAATTTGTTTTATCGCAGTGATAATGCAACACTTGCCGCTCTGGGAGTTCCGGCACATACCATCTCAACCGATGAGATCGATATAGATAAGTTTTATCATACCGTAAATGATGAATTTGAAACACTTGCCGTATCCAATATCTGGGCTACAATAAAGGCAATCGCATTAAGTGCAAGAAGCATTGTTGCAGGAACTGATACACCGAAGAGAATTCCTAAATTGAACAGCAGACAGTAATTTAACGTGAAGTCGACATAATATTTAAAAACCACATAGAAACATAGCATTTTATAGCCATCAACCTTCATTTTAGACATAGATAGCCTTTAAGCTTCGCTTCAAGCTATGTGATTTACAAGCTATGTGTCCTTTGAAGCATAATATAAGTCGATCTATGTGGTTAGATATTGATCTTTAGAAATTTATATATCGAACTAACGTTAATTTATTAATTTCAGAGATCTTTCCTCATTATGTAATCATTCAGGATAAAATGATGATAAGAAATATCCACAGTTTGGTAGATATCAAAACCAATTTTTCTGTAAAAATGATGTGCCGGATTTCCTCTGTTTACATTCAATTCAAGGATTTTTCCTCCCTTTGCAGTAGCTAAAGAGGAAACTTGTTCGATCAATTTTCTACCTGTTCCACGGCCCTGTTCTGTTGGCAGAACATAAAGCTTATGAAGTTTATAGACCTGATTTTCCATATTTGTGAGTGAATATCCTGCAAAGGCTACTGGTAAATTTTCTTTTTCAACGATCAGGAATTCAATCCCTGAACCCATTTGTTCTTTTAAGCTTTCTGCAGAGTACATGTCATTCAGCATAAAACTGATCTGCTCATCAGAAATAATATTACGGTAGCTTGGCCACCA
>CAIJME010000237.1 GCA_903821625.1 uncultured Sphingobacteriales bacterium
ATAGATAATGTATTCAAGGTTGATTTAACTGCCCCACTTGTAGGTAGCTACAATGAATTTATCTGGGGTGGATTGATTAAAGACAAACTTTGGTTTGAATATGGCGATTCTGCAGGTCCGATGGGTCCTGCAACATTTTGGAGTTTCCTTATGGAAAAAAGAAGAGAACCAAGATTGAGCTGGTTCTATAATTTTATGAAGAAGGAAGAAAATTATGAAGATGTAATTTTTAATACCAAAGGAATTCCAGAGGATAGTCCATTTGATGAAAACCCAGTTAAAATATTTCGTGAAGTGGGTACCACCGTATTTAAGGGTGGTTGGGAAAAAGATGATTTTTCATTTGTAATGCGCTCCGGAGCATTTTACAATCACCAGCATATTGACCAGGGAAGTTTCTGGCTAGCAGATAAAGGCGTGATTTTTATTGAAGAACGTCATTTAAAAAATTCTACCTATTATGATGATCCAATTTATCAGTCTAAATTAATCCAGCCAATTGGACATTCAACCATTTTAATTAATGATAATGAGCAGAGCCAGCGTACAGGTGATCATCTATATCATGCACCTGGTTTTAATGATCAAGCTTACATCGCTAATTTCTTGGATGGAAAGGATGCGGCATTCTCAGCCGGTAATATAGGTGAACTGTATTTTGATAAAGTAAAAGATCTCAGCAGAAATGTTCTTTTTATTAAACCAAGAACGCTTTTGATGCTTGATACAGCAGTTCCATCCGATCAAGATGCAAAAGTTACATTATTGTATCAAACTGCAGAGTTGGAGCATATAAATGCCGGTAAAGATGTTTCAAATATTACGAAAAATGGAGTAACACTAAATATTATGCACCTTGCTCCAAAAGCTGTTGAAACTAAAGCTGTTGAAACACCACATTACTTGTTTACTCTTCAGCGTGTGGCTCACTTAAAGAAGGAAGGAATGCTTACTGTTTCGGCAAGCACAAAGAATAAACAGCCCCTGGTTATTGCTAACCTTTTAACTACAGATGGCAGTGATGGAGTTTCTGAAGTAGTTACTGAAGAAGGTGATGGATATGTAAGTGGAGTAGCATCTGGTAAAAAGTTTGCATTTAGTACCCAACCCGGTAAGATTTATCAGGTTGATGGAAAGGAAACCGATGCTGCGGCAATCACCTGGTCAAATGACAGGATTTTCTTAGCCCTTAGCACAACATTCAAAAGCAATGATGGTTCTAAGGCCATAAGTTCAAGTGTTCCTTTGAGTTTGGAAATTTCTATAGATGGGATAAAATACGGCAGTAATGCTCCTGCTAAGTTGATTATTTCATCTGCAGTAAAACCTAAAATAGTATTGTTAAATGGAAAGGCAATCAGTAATTTTACCTTTGACAGTGTTAAAAAGCAAGTGTCAATTCAGATTCAGGCAGGAGAGGGATTGATTAAGGTTAATTGAGTATTGAGTATTGAGTAGTGAGTATTGAGATTGAATCCGGGTTTATTTGCAATTTGGTTTTCAGACTTACGAATTTACCTGGGCATCATGAAAGATAAATTCGTCAGTCACTTGCTACACTAACCAACTAACCACTAACCAACTAATACAAATGGAAGAATTCTCATTAAATAATAAAGTAATAGTAGTAACCGGGGGCACGGGCATTCTGGGTAATTCATTTATCAATGGAATCGTCAAATCGGGCGGTGCAGTGGGTATTTTGGGAAGAAATAAAGATGTTGCCAACGAACGTGCAGATGCAATAAATAAGAATGGTGGTCGTGCAATCGCTCTTATTGCAGATGCAATGAATGAAGCTCAGCTAATTGATGCAAAGAACAAAGTTCTAGACACTTTTGGGAAAATTGATGGTTTAGTAAACGGTGCAGGGGGTAATCAACCTGAAGGAGTTTTGATGCCCGACCAGGATCTATTTAAAATGAACCTGGAGGGGATGAAGAAAGTTATGGATTTGAATACCTGGGGTACTTTGATTCCATCTCAAATATTTGGTGAAGCTATTGTTCAAACCGCAGAAAGAGGAAGTATCGTAAATATCTCATCCATGAATTCAAAACGAGCTATTACGCGTGTTTTGGGCTATAATATGGGAAAGGCAGCGGTTGATTGTTATAATCAATGGTTCGCAGTAGAGCTTGCCAACAGATACGGCGACCGTATTCGAATGAATGCACTAGCACCGGGTTTTTTCTTAACAGAACAGAACAGAAATTTATTAACTAAACCTGATGGTACATTTACAGAACGTGGTGAAAAGGTAATCAGAAATACCCCATTCAAGCGATTCGGTCATCCGGATGAATTACAGGGTGCCTTGGTATGGTTATTAAGTGATGCCTCAAAGTTTGTAACCGGTTCAATGATTTGTGTAGATGGTGGATTTTCAATATTTGCTGGAGTTTAATGAATACAACTAATCATATCACTGGTCCATACGGAATGCAGCAAACCATGCGCTGGTATGGCCCGAATGACCCAGTAAGCCTAATTGATATACTTCAGGCGGGTTGTTCAGGAATAGTTTCGGCCTTACATCATATTCCTAATGGTCAAGTATGGCCAATTGAGGAAATAGAAAAGAGAAGATTAGAAGTTGCAGATGCAGGAATGATTTGGAGTGTGGTAGAAAGCGTTCCTGTTCATGAAAACATCAAAACTCAACAAGGAGACTTTCAAAAGTTTATTGAAAATTACAAGCAAAGTATCAGGAATTTAGCGGCCTGTGGTATAAAGATCGTCACGTATAATTTTATGCCAGTTCTAGACTGGACCCGTACAGATTTAGCCTTTACCGTTGAAGACGGATCAAAGGCACTTCGATTTGAAAAGGCAGCCTTCATGGCCTTCGATTTATTTATATTAAAGCGTCCGGGGGCCGAAAAGGATTATTCACATGAAGAGATTACTCGTGCAAAAAATCGTTTCAGTGAAATGTCTGATGAGGAAAAACAATTACTGACTCGTAATGTTATTGCAGGATTGCCAGGAAGTGAAGAGAGTTTCACCATTGCTCAATTTCAACAAGCTTTGGATACGTACCAAGGGATTGATGCAGCTCAGTTAAGAAAAAACCTCATTTTCTTTCTAAAAGAAATCATACCTGTGGCAGATGAATGTGGTGTTAAGATGGTTATCCATCCCGATGATCCACCTTATGCTATTCTGGGACTTCCCAGAGTGGTAAGTACAGCGGCAGATTTTTCTGCACTAATAGAAGCAGTACCCTCACTTTCAAATGGGCTTTGTTTTTGTACCGGATCGTTTGGTGTTCGTGCGGATAATGATCTTCCTGCCATGGTTGAGCAATTTGCTGACCGGATCAATTTTATACATCTTAGAAGTACACGCAGGAATGAATCTGGTGATTTTTACGAAGACAATCATCTCGATGGTGATGTGGATATGTATGCAGTTGTTAAGCAGCTGGTTAAGATTTCTCATGCCAGAAATATCTCCTTGCCAATGCGACCCGACCATGGTCATCAGATGCTTGATGATTTGAAGAAGAAAACCAATCCAGGTTATTCGGCGATAGGCCGCCTTCGCGGATTGGCAGAGTTGCGAGGGCTTGAATATGGGATTGTTAATAGTTTGAAAATTAGGTTCTAAACAGGTATAATTTAATTGTTATAATTTGGTCTTTGGTTAAAAATCAAGGACCTTTTTAATTGTAGGCTATTTTTGCTACTTGCATTTATTTGATTGTAAAAAAATCATAATTCTGGTATATTAGAAAGAAATATTAGCTCAATTTTTAAATCTTATTCATAAGATTTGAAGAGATTACCATTCGAGGTAAAAATGGACTCGTTTTTTAGATCAATTATTCATTAACCATC
>CAIJME010000238.1 GCA_903821625.1 uncultured Sphingobacteriales bacterium
AAGGCTCAACAAAATCAGCAGTCAGATAATGAAAAACCTTATAATATTGTCATTAAAGGAGGACATGTTATTGATCCTAAGAACAATATCAATACGTTAATGGATGTTGCCATAAAGAATGGGAAGATTGCATTGATTGCCAAGAATATTGATGCCTCTAAAGGCACCCAGGTAGTAAGCGCGAATGGAATGTATGTTACTCCTGGATTAATTGATATACACGTTCACTTTTTTTGGGGTCATGATGGTGACGCCTACATGAATGCTCCTGCAAGCTTACCGGCAGATGGTTTTACTTTCCCTGCTGGTGTTACCACAGTTGTAGATGCTGGTAGCCCGGGATGGAAAACTTTTGAACTTTATAAAAAACAAACTATTCAAGGTTCACAAACCCGCGTTCTTGCATTTTTAAATATTGTTGGACAAGGAATGGCTGGTGGTAAATATGAAAATGATATCAATGAGATGGATTCTCAGAAAGCCGCAGAAATGGCAAAAAAATATCCGAATGATATCGTTGGCTTTAAGCTTGCGCACTTCAATGGCCGCACTTGGGTACCTACAGATCGTTTAATGGAAGCTGGACGTCTGGCAAACCTACCAGTAATTGTTGATTTTGGTGGTGCTTCTCCATTCTTACCTTTAGATTCCCTTTTCAATGTTAAATTTCGCCCTGGCGATATTTATACGCATGCTTTTGGAGGAAATGGAAGTACCAGTCCGAATGGCCGCGAATCTATTGTTGATGTAACCACCAATAAAGTAAAACCATACGTGATCAAAGCTCAGAATAGAGGAATCATATTTGACGTAGGATTTGGCGGATCAAGCTTCCTTTTCAATCAGGGTACTCCTGCTATAAAAAGTGGTTTTTATCCAAATTCAATCAGTACAGATCTACATACGGGCAGTATGAACAATGCCATGAAGAATATGCCAAATATCATGTCATTGTTTATGGCTATGGGAATGGACCTACAAAGTGTGATCAAGGCTAGTACTTGGAACCCAGCTCAACAAATCAAGAGACCAGAATTAGGTAATCTTTCCATTGGGGCAGAGGCAGATATAGCTATTTTTACAGTTAGAAACGGAAGTTTTGGCTATTATGCAAGAGATGGCAAAATTGCGGGAAAGCAAAGACTTGAAACAGAAATGACCATCAGAGCCGGAAAAATTGTTTACAACCTAAATGCAATCGCAGAACCTAATATATTGCCAAATCCACCGAGACAAAGGCCTGCGAATGCTACACCAAGACCTGCTAGTAATTAATTTATTCAAAAATATTTATTTAATTATGGGCACAATACGTTGCACATTAAGAAAAACAGGGCTTATAGCCCTGTTTTTTTCATATTCCACGTTAAGCTTTGGACAACAGCCAAGTAGTTCTGGCACAGGCCAAAGGCTCCTTGCTCCTATAAAGACTCCCGCTTCCTTACGTGCTGATATCCAAGTTGAAAAGGTTATGGATATTGGAAAACTAGGTGTCAGACTTCTAAAAAATGAAAAAACAGGAGAATTCTGGTATTCCACTTTCGATGGAAATGTTTTTAAAATATCAAACTTCGACACGCCTAAGGCAACAGAACATCAGATATTTTCGGCCGAAGATCACGGGATTACCAGACTTCAGGGTGCAGCATTCTTAAACAATACACTTTTTTTATGTGGGAATATTAGTGCTAATGGCGGCAAAGGTACCAAGGGAAGAATGGTTAAATATGATCTTTCAAAGTCTAAACCTCAATTAACTGAAGTTTTCAATACTGTTGAATATGGGACAAACGCGACTACTTTTGACCATGGCTGGAATGCTCTTGTAATCAGCAAGGATAAAAAATACATTTATGTGAATTCGGGAGCCCGTACAGACCATGGTGAAGTTCAAGATAATAATGGGGCCTATCCAAATGCTCGCGATAATGCATTAACTGCTAATGTATTCAGGTTTCCAGTCAATGCAGAAAATATTTTATTGACCACTGATGAAGCAAAACTTAAAGCAGATGGTTATTTATATGCGCAAGGAATAAGAAATGCCTACGACATGACATTTGATGGCAAAGGCAATCTATTCGGGGTAGTAAATTCAGGTGATTATGATCAATCGGAAGAAATGTTTTGGATCAGGCAGGGTCATCATTATGGATTCCCATGGCAAATGTCTGGGATTGAAAATCCGCAGCAATATCCAACATGGGTACCTGATCCGGCAAAAGACCCTTTTATAAGTCCTGGAGCACATGCCTGGGTTGTGAAATATTTCCGAAATGATCCAAATTTTCCAAAAATACCCGAGGGAGTAAAATTTTCGGCAGGAGTTCAAAATATAGGGCCGGACGCAAATGATTATAGGGATATTGCTACCGGAAAAATAGTTGATGGAGACGTTACAGGAAAAGCCGTTAGTACATTTAATGCTCATTCTGTACCCTTGGGATTAGTTTTCGATACTAAGAATGAGCTGTCCAGTGAATTTAGTGGAGATGGTTTTGTTTTTAGATATGGTGGAGGTTCAGATCGACCCGGAACTAACCTATTAAGAAAAAGTGGAAAAGATTTGATGCATTTAGATATGAGTTATAATACGGCCGCAGATAATTATTACATGAAAACAACTACAATTGTTAACAATTTCAATGCTCCTGTTGATGCAATAATGATTGATAATAAAATTTATGTGATGGAGCATGGAACTGCAAATTCGGAGGGTGGAAGAATATGGAAAATAACACTCCCTAAAAAATAATTTACCTAAGACATTTAAATACCAGTATTGATTTAATCTATTTCGGATATTTTCTAGTCAACATTATTTCTAAATTGTAACCAATAATTAATAAAAAATCTTAAAAATGGAACAAATCTGGTCGCAAAATTATGACCCTTTTAATAATGCGCTATTATCAACAGTACTTGCAGCACTTCCAATCCTAGTATTACTTGGATCAATTGCCATTTTTCATATCCGAATTCATTTAGCAGCAGTATTCGGATTAATTGTTGCAATTGGAGTTGCACTATTCGCATTCAATATGCCAGTTCCGGCAGTTGCTGCAACCACCTTGTATGGTGGTGCTTATGGTTTGTTTCCTATTGGTTGGATTGTATTGAATCTGATCTTTCTTTATCAGCTAACGGTAAACAAAGGGCTTTTTACTTTGATCAGGATGCACCTTTCTACAATAGCACCTGACCCCAGAATACAGGTAATTCTGATTGCCTTTGCATTTGGAGCATTTTTTGAAGGTGCAGCCGGATTTGGAACTCCAGTAGCCATTACTGCAGCTATCCTCATTCAGCTTGGTTTTAGGCCCCTTGCGGCCTGCGGACTATCACTTATAGCAAATACCGCACCTGTTGCATTTGGAGCTCTTGGAACTCCTATAATTGCCTTGGCAGCAGTTACAGACATTGACGTGCTCAAACTATCGGCAATGGTTGGACGACAATTACCATTATTCTCACTTATTGTTCCTTTTTGGGTGATCTGGGCAATGGCGGGCTTCCGTGGAATGATCAGTGTTTGGCCAGCCGCATTAACTGCAGGCTTATCATTTGCCATCACTCAGTTTTTAGTTTCAAATTTCCATGGTCCATGGTTAGTTGATATTTTTGCTTCAATTGCTTCAATTATTTCAATTATTGTTCTTTTGAAATTCTGGCAGCCTAAAACAATATGGCAACTTCCAAAAGATAAGGATACCATTCCAATGCAGGCCGATCCTGAAAGTGTCAGTACAAAAGACATGGTTCGTGCTTGGACGCCATGGGTTATTCTTACAGTTTTCATTTTTGCATGGGGAGTACCAACTGTTAAAAGTACCTTAAACTCAGTTTCTGCGCCTGAGTATAAAGTTGCATACCTCCATAATCTTGTCAAACGCTCTCCCCCTATTGCCCCTGCACCAACTTTAGATAAACCTGCAAAAACTGAAGAAGCAGTATTTAAATTAAACTGGATTTCGGCAACGGGAACAGGAATATTGCTTTCGGCAATTATTGCTGGATTTGCTATAGGCTATTCTATAAAAGAAATGTTTAAGGTGTATTTCCAAACCCTTTGGAAAGTACGGTTTTCATTGATCACCATTGCGGCGATGCTTGCTCTGGGTTATGTTACCAAATACTCAGGAGCTGACGCAACCCTAGGGCTCGCATTAGCTAAAACAGGTGTATTATACCCATTTTTTGGAACCATGCTTGGCTGGTTAGGTGTGGCACTCACGGGTTCTGATACTGCTTCAAATGTATTGTTCGGAAGTCTGCAAACTATTACAGCAAAACAAACCGGTGTAAGTCCAATTTTAATGGCAGCGGCTAATAGTTCAGGTGGCGTAATGGGTAAAATGGTAGACGCTCAGAGTATTGTAGTTGCAAGTACAGCAACCAACTGGTACGGGCATGAAGGTCAGATTTTAAGATATGTATTTTTTCACAGTATAGCCCTTGCCGCATTAGTAGGCTTCTTGGTATTTCTACAGGCCTATGTCATACCGTTCTCGGACATGATAGTGAAGTGATAAAAAGACTGACAGGGTTTTAGAATAGGCTCTCGCAGAGACGCAAAGACGCTAAATCTACCACCTGAAATTAGTAATAAAAAAGGCTGACAGGGTTTTGAAACCTGTCAGCCTTAGCTTTTTTATTATCTTGTATTAGACCTTTAATAGCTCCTCTTTAATACGGGCTGCGTCTATTTTTTCTTCGCCTGGAACCATAATAACGGTAACTAAGGAAATATTGTTTTTACCTGCATTCAATTCG
>CAIJME010000239.1 GCA_903821625.1 uncultured Sphingobacteriales bacterium
TGCCGAGGCGGTACGACGAGACCATGAGTGCCTTTAAAAAACAATAAACTACACCGAATAAATCCCACCGCTGCGCCTGCTGCTATGAAAGGCAGTGGGTTGGCTAATTAAGTAATTGCCGCACCAGTCAATGCGGAAGAACGGTTATTAAAGGTCTGTGCGAGCGTGGAGGATAAAAAATAATTGTGCTGTAATTTCATAACCACCTGGGCAGTAGTTCTATTAGCCACCTCCGCGGCAATGAGCGGCTAAAACAAAGTAACATTCATACAACAATGTTCCTTCACGCTGTTCAGGATGACACCTGCATAGCGCCTTTACGCTTTCAGCTTTCACCTACAATACTTACCTCCGCAAGTGGTGGAAACAAATAAACCGCTCCAGTCTTGATCTCCACACAGCGGTATCTTTTTCTAACTAATGATTCTTTTCTGAAAACCCGTCCGCCTTTTATTGAGAAAAGAGCGTACATAGCAAGCTTTTCTACAGAAACTATTCCCTCGGGTTTCTTGTCGTATTGCTTCAATATCCTGAAAAGGTTCAGGTCAGTACAACTGGAAGCCGCCGGGTTTTCGAGGTATTTGACTATGGCCTGCCTGATATCAGGCGGAAAAATAGATTGTTCAAAGAAGGGTCGCATCATCTTCTTGAAATTGTTTTTCCATTCCTGACCGTGAGGTTTTGCTTTTCGTTTATGTTCATTCCAAGTAAGCAGGTGAGCAAACTCATGAACAGTAGTGATCAAAAAGGCGTAAGGATTCAGGTTATAGTTAACAGAGATCCGATGCCCGGCGTCTTTAAATGGATGACGGTAGTCGCCATGTTTGGTACTCCTGTTTCTTGAGATCTTAAATTCACAATTGAAATAATCTATCCAGCGAGCGATGACGGGAGCGGCATCTGCTGGCAGGTAATTACTCAAGACGTTGATCTTATCCAATTTACTTCAAAAGATTGTACACAATAAAGCTTGCAAGATAAGCGAGACCGGTCAAGTAAACAAATTGAATGGCTGGCCATTTCCAGCTTTTTGTTTCACGGTACACCACCGCAATAGTACTCATACATTGCATAGCAAATGCATAGAACATCATTAACGAAAAAGCCACAGCCGTGGTAAAAACGGGCAATCCGGTATCCGGATTTCGTGCCGACTGCATTTTTTCACGTACCGATTCAACGTGAGTATCATCGCCATCTACACTGTAGATTGTTGCCATGGTACCCACAAACACCTCACGTGCTGCAAAAGATGTAATGAGGGCAATCCCTATTTTCCAATCAAAACCAATTGGCCGAATGGCTGGCTCAATAGATTTACCTAAGCTACCGGCATACGAATTTTCCAGTTTTTCTGAGGCTTTCAAGCGGTCGATCTCATTTTGAGGGTATTGTTGTTTTATAGCTTCAGTACTATACTTTGTTTCGATCTTTTCAAAACGATCAGCAGGACCAAATGAAGAAAGCACCCAAAGTATAATTGAAACAGCGATGATCACCTTCCCAGCTTCAAAAACAAATGCCTTTACACTGCGGTACATCGTAAGCAACACATTATTCCAACGCGGCATACGGTATACAGGAAGCTCCATAATAAAGTATCCTCTTTCGCGCGACCTGATCAACAGTTTCATTACCCAGGCCACCAGAATAGCACTAAAAATACTAAGTACGTATAGCGACATCAAGGCAATTCCCTGCATATTGATAATTCCCCAGACCTTTTTGTCAGGAACAACCAATGAAATTAATAGGGTATAAACAGGCAATCGGGCAGAGCAAGCAATCAATGGGGTAACCATAATGGTAATCATCCGGTCTTTCCAGCTCTCAATATTACGGGCACTCATGATTGATGGTACTGCACAGGCAAAACCTCCAATCAATGGCACTATTGATTTTCCACTTAGACCAACCTTACGCATGATTTTATCCATCATGAAAGTAACCCGCGACATGTAGCCAGTATCTTCAAGAATAGAAATGAATGCAAACAGGATAGCAATCTGCGGAATAAAAATAATTACTCCGCTTAATCCGGCAAGAACCCCATCAATCAAAAGATCAGTTAATAAACCGGGCGGCAGTATTTGAGTACCCATATCAGTGAGCCAGATGAACAATTGCTCAATCAGCGACATTGGATACTCTGACCAAGCAAAAATGGACTGGAATATCAAGAAAAGGATGGCAAAAAATATAGCAAATCCGAATATTCGATGGGTCAATATTTTATCGATCCGGTTACTATAAGTTTCCTGTTTAGGATCAGCATGCATTTTAACCGTATCGAACAGCACATCATTGATAAAGTTATATCTGGCAATAGTTTCCGAGGCCTGTGATTTTTGGGAATGGAAGTCAAACTCCTGACTGAATTCCTGAATTTTTTTTTGATGCTCAGCGGATAAAAAAAGCATGTCTTCATGCTGATGAGCCAGCTGAAGTGCCACATAAGGATGCTCAATATTCAATTCATCCTGAATCTTCTGAATGAGCTCCGGGGCAATTGCAACAACCTCAATGGAAGGCAATTGTAAAGGAATAGAGGTACTGTTTAGAATCGCTTCTTTTAGTCGGTCAATACCTTGCTGTTTGCGTGCAGAAATTGGAATAACCTGAATACCAAGCTTTTGAGCTAGCTCGTCAACAGCAATTTCAATTCCTGATTGCTTGGCTATATCCATCATATTTAAAGCGATGATGATGGGAATTTTCAGATCAGCAACCTGAGAAAATAAAAGCAGATTTCTTTTCAGATTCGATGCATCGGCAACAAATACAATGAGTTCGGGATAATCGGGACTATTTTTATCGGCAAGTACATCCATGACGATGTGCTCATCCCTGCTTTTTGGATAAATACTATAGGTTCCGGGAAGGTCTATGATTTGTGCGTTACGCTGATCGGAAAGTTTAGCAATACCAATCTTTTTTTCGACTGTAACACCGGGAAAATTACCGATCTTTTGATTTAAACCAGTAAGTACATTAAATAGGGTAGATTTTCCGGAGTTGGGGTTACCAACTAATGCAACTTTTAAATCGCCGTTCACCTATAAATTATTGCATAATGATTGTTGAAGCTTCTTTCTTTCTAAGGCTCAACTGATATCCTGAAACGGTAATAGCCATAGGATCACCAAGTGGAGCTAAGCGTTCAACTACGATAGATTCTCCTGGCAAACATCCCATTTCCATTAATTTAACAGACATCTCTAAATCAGTAAATTCTTTAATTATGCCTGTTTGCCCTGGTAGAAATTGTGAAAGCTTCATATCCCTGTCTAAATCTTAGTCAAAAATAAAGCTTATTTGAATTAATTCCAAATAAGAAAATTTTATTTTAAATTAAACAGACAATCTATCTGTTAAAAGACTGATTTACAGGAGAATGTACTTGTATAAACTTTGGACATTTACACCCCTTTTTGAAAATAGTACAAGAGCTTAGAGTGAGAAAAGTAATAAGTAAAGCTAGTTTAATTCTATTTTTCATCGAATTGACCTCTATGTAAAAATATATACCCAAAAACACCCATGCCTACACCAGTCATATCTGCAAACAGATCCCACCATTCGGCCGAACGATAGGTAAAGATCTCTAATTGCAAAATCTCAATGGCAGCACCCAGAAAAAAGGTGATCCCTAAAATTTTAAAAATAGTTAAAGTACGATAGCTATAACTACCCTGCTCCTTAATCTTACCATGGAATAATAGTACTGTCAAAACAAAAAAGAAACCCGTATGTGCTAATTTATCAAAGCCCTCAAAAAATGTAAAGCCACTATTAACTGAAACATCGGCAGTAGGTATTTCACAAATAATCACCACAAAAGTGGCCCAAAGAATGGAAAGATACTGGAATCTTAAGGTTTTGAGCATTAAACTCCTATCTGGGTTTCATAGTCTGATGAAGATAATAATTCTTCGACTTGAGAAGCATCTGAAATTTCCATCTTAACCATCCAACCATCTCCATATGGATCGCTGTTAACCAGCTCAGGGTTAGTATCAAGTTTCTTATTAATTTCAAGAATTTTACCGGTAAGGGGCATAAAAAGATCTGAAACTGTTTTTACTGCTTCAACAGTACCGAATACATCTTCACGGCTTACTTCTTTACCCAAAGTGTTGACATCAACGTAAACAATATCCCCTAATTCATGCTGAGCAAATTCAGTAATCCCAACATAAGCCAGGTTACCTTCAACGCGTATCCATTCGTGATCTTTGGTATATTTTAATTCTGCAGGAAATCTCATTTTGTTCTTATTTTTATTTTTCAAAAATACTTTAAGTTGTGCAGACTTCCAATTTTTTGTAGGTAGATGATGTTGAGAAATTGTGCTGGCACACGCGTGCCGCATGTGGAAAGGAATTAGAAATAAAGTAAAGCACACGCGACACGCGTGCGCTAGCCGCTAGCACGCTATTAAAGGTTAAACCTCAAATTAACTCCGAAATTACTGAAAGAGGTATTAAAGGTTTGAGAAGTATATGGCTGGGTTATATTTCCATCATAAAATAGGCGCATGGTAAAGCGCTGGTTCAATACATAATCTACAGAAGGCCTAACAGTAATATTCTTGGCGCCTGATGAAACTTCCGCATCGTCAAGATCTGCACGATAGATAATGAGTTTCCTGTCACTTAAGGCAAAATCAAGTTTAAAATTCATATCGTTATCCAGCTTAAGTGACTTAAACAAACCGAAAGGAAAACGAAACTGAGTGGTGCGGTATCCCATTCCAAAAACTGCATTATTTTCCTTCTGCTGAGCCAGCTGACCATTAGAAAGACTAAAACTCAATGCCCTCGATTTACGGTATTCCACATTCATTGTCATATTGTTTTTAAGTCGCACATCAACACCAAGAAAAGGCAGAAACTGCTCAAATAAGGTGATCTGTGAAAACTGATAGAAAGGAAGGAAATTGCCACTGGCATCTTTAACATTCACGCCTCCATTTACCTCCTGATATCGAACCAAAGAATTGAAACCATTTACGGTATACGTTGACCGGTAAGCATGATTAATATCCACTGAAGTAAAAATATCATTGAATAAACTAAATTTCGTTAAACCATTATAGCTCAATCGCCAATTCGGAATCGGCATTTTTGGGAAACGATTCAGCGCCATGGTATTTGCATCCTTTCCGGTATAAGCTGCTAGGAATGAGGTAATCAATACATCCTGAGAATTCTTATTATAACCATCTGCAAAGCCTGCTGTTGTACCCACAGAATTAGGATTTTTTGCACCCAACCTTTGCGAAATAATTGACCTATTTTGCTGAAACTGCCTGAACAGTGCAGATGAATTATTGGTTTTGTCCTCTTTACTAAATGCGGTAAGTAATGAAAAATAAGAGATCGTATAATCACCGGTAGTTACCGGACTTAAATTATCAAAACTGTTATTCGAAGGCAGAAACTTGAAATTGGTTGAGTAGTTAAAGCTCTGACTTTTAATAGCCGTTAATTCGATACGCAGATCGCGGATCGGTTCAACTAATCCTCTGAAATTGAGATCTTCTTTAGATGTGTTTATATACAATTGGTTTAACAAGGAATCTCTAGTAATCCAGCCACTTTCCAGTGCCCGACCTCTGATATCATTCTGACCACCAAATAGAAAATCATATCCAGGAGCTCCGAAATTCATATTCTGACCAATAAAGCCAGTCTGAGGCAAATACCCGGGAAGGAAGGTACCCTGAGTTTTGGTGTAGGCTCCGCTTACATTTTTCAAACTGGTCAGTAAATTGACAAAAAAGGCCGCCGTTGGATTCTTTTCGGAACCATTCATACTTCGAATGAATCCAAACTTATTATAGAGTGCAACCAAACTCAAACTTGGATTGAGCTGTATGGTTCGTGAGTTTTGAATGGTATTTCCTACATTAATACTAGGGTCTTTCAAGGTTAATAATGGCTCTGTTTGCCAGTTAAATCCGGAACCATAGCGTGTTGTCAGAGTAACCCAATCCAATCCAGGTATTTTATTAATTGGAATATTGTAAGTAAGATTCACAGTATGACCATAATCTGTGGTCCTCCCCAAGCTTTTCAAATTTTCCCAAAGGGTATCACGTTTTAGCCCGTTTATGCGTCCTTCGGGCTCATCAATAATTGAAAAATTAGTAGCATTAAAATCGATCTGCATGGATCGGGTAAGATTCCAGCTGACCCCATAGATACGTGACATCTGAAAATTCTTATTAAAATTGGTGTTTAATGGTAGAAAATTATTGGGATCATTATTTCTGAGCGTGTTCTCTGAATACAATCGATTTACATCTATGTTAA
>CAIJME010000240.1 GCA_903821625.1 uncultured Sphingobacteriales bacterium
CACATGATTTGGTTAATCGATAGATCAAAATTCGTCGCAATGATGTCGTTACCACCATTGATAAGTGAAATCATCACGAAAGTAATTGACATGACACGGCGGATAAAAATAATTGTGCTTCACTTTCATAACCGTCTTGCGCGCGTGCCAGCGCGTTTATAGATCAAATTTAATCCCCTGCGCTAGTGGTAATTTATCCGAATAATTAATCGTGTTTGTTTGACGACGCATATAAGCTTTCCAGGCATCAGATCCAGATTCTCGTCCGCCACCTGTATCTTTCTCGCCGCCAAATGCACCGCCAATTTCTGCTCCTGAAGTCCCGATATTTACATTTGCAATACCACAATCTGATCCGGCATGGGCCAAGAATTGCTCTGCTTCGCGTAGGTTTAGCGTCATAATAGCTGACGAAAGTCCTTGAGGGACATCGTTTTGCATCGTTATGGCTTCATCCAGTGTTTTGTATTTCATTAAGTAAAGAATGGGCGCAAAAGTTTCATGCTGCACAATCTGAAAATCGTTTTTAGCCTCTGCAATACACGGTTTCACATAGCACCCTGACTCGTAACCTACACCTTCAAGTACTCCGCCCTGAACAATAAAATTGCCACCTTCTTCCTTGCATTTTTCAATCGAGCTGAGGTAGCTTTTAACCGCATCTTGATCGATCAGCGGACCAACATGATTATTCTCATCCAGCGGATTTCCGATTTTTAATTGTCCGTAAGCCTTTACAAGTTTATCTCTGAAGGCATCATAAATACTTTCATGAATAATCAGCCTTCGTGTAGATGTACATCGTTGTCCGGCAGTTCCAACCGCCCCGAATACCGCCCCAAGTAACGACATTTCTAGGTCGGCATCTTTTGATATAATGATCGCATTGTTTCCGCCAAGTTCCAATAAACTACGCCCTAAACGGGCTCCCACTGCTGCGCCCACGGCTTTTCCCATACGGGTTGATCCGGTTGCCGATAATAGCGCGATACGTTTATCATGGCTCATTAGCGCTCCAATGTTACGATCGCCAAGGATCAAGCACGAAGTGCCTTCAGGAACCTCATTAGCCTCAAATACTTTTTGGATAATATGCTGACAGGCAATGGCAGTTAGTGGAGTTTTTTCGGATGGTTTCCAAATACAAACGTTTCCGCAAACAAGTGCAAGACTCGCATTCCATGCCCAAACCGCCACCGGAAAGTTGAACGCTGAAATAATTCCTACTACACCCATTGGATGCCATTGCTCATACATACGGTGTGCTGGTCGTTCAGAATGCATGGTCAGGCCATATAGCTGACGCGATAATCCAAGTGCAAAATCGCAGATGTCGATCATCTCCTGTACCTCACCATACCCTTCCTGCAGGCTTTTCCCCATCTCATAACTAACCAGCTTGCCCAGGTCTTCTTTATTCTGACGAAGGGCATCACCAAGTTGTCGGATAATTTCACCCCTTTTTGGAGCAGGCCAGGTTCTCCATATTTTAAAGGCAGCTTCGGCAGTAGCTAGCGTATTTTGAAAATCTTCAGCATTCGCAAAATTTACTCGGGCAATTTCCTTTCCATCAACAGGTGAAACTATAACAGTGCTCTGTTTAGAATTGCTGCTGCTCCACTGCTTGCCGGTACTGCATGACAGATTAATAGGCTGTATTCCAAGATTCTGTAATGTTGGAATGATATCTATTTGCATAAAATTTCGTATTTTTGTAAAGTTAAGCATTTCCCCTAAGGGCATTCAAAAGGATAAACACGAAACATTTCCTCAAACAGCACTATTTAATATTTATTTTCAGCCTGTTAGCTTTAAATTGTCAGGATGTTGAAAAATAAAAACTGAATAACAAGCTATTTGCCTTAAATTGATTGCAGATAGAATATAGTGTTCTTAGGGACAATATAGAGGGTGGAGCATTCTTAATGGTATTATTTTAGGATGGAAGAAGATTTTGAGTTTGATTTTTCCGAAGATCCCAGATTTTCGGTTGAAAGATATGAAGAGATGATCCGCAATCAGGATCAATACTTTTTTGATGCTCAGGCATTTGAAAGTATTATTGAATACTACGTTGAAAAGAATGATCCGATTAAGGCATTGCAGGTTATAGAATATGCAATAAATCAGCATCCCTTTGCTGCCGTCTTCTCTATCAAGCAGGCACAATTATATTTAGCAACCAGCCAGTTCGATAAGGCCTTTGAGGCATTAAGTAAAGCCGAAACCCTGGAGCCTTCTGATGCGGATATTTATACCATCAGAGGTAATATTTACGAAGGGATGGAGCGTAATCAGGATGCGCTTGATAATTATGAAAAAGCATTAGAACTTGCAGAAAGTACTGACGAGATATTGCTACATATAGCCTATGTATATCAAAGTATGGGCGATTATGAGAATGCAGTTGCCTATTTGAAGCAATGCCTTGAGCAAAACATGGAAAATCAGGACGCACTTTATGAACTTGCATTTTGTTATGATGTTCTAGATAAGCAAGAAGAAAGCATAAAATTTTACGAGCAATACATTGATAATGAGCCTTATTCTTATGCTGCATGGTATAATTTAGGGAATGCCTTCAATAAGATGGACTTATATGAAAAGTCGATTGATGCCTATGATTATGCTATTTTAATCAAAGACAATTTTGCTTCAGCTTATTTTAATAAAGGAAATGCGCTGGTCAATTTGGATCGTTATTCTGAAGCTATTGATGTTTATAAGCATACCTTTGAATATGAACCTCCAAGCGGGGATACCTATACAGCTATTGGTGAATGTTACGAAAAGCTGGAACGGATGGATGAAGCTCGGTCTTATTATAAAAAGGCAGTTAAGCTTGACCCTTTACAATCAGATGCCTGGTTTGGTATTGGAGTAACTCTTGATTTTGAGGAGCGGTATTTCGAATCACTTTATTTTTATAGAAAGGCACTTGACCTGGATGATAAAAATGCAGATTACTGGTTCGCTATTGCTGATGCTCAGTATAAGTTAAAGCAGCTCGACGAATCTGAAAAGGCATACGAAAAAGTTTTGGAGCTTAATCCGGTAGATATTGAGGCATGGCTTGACTATTCCTCCATATTATTTGAGCAGGATAAATTGACTGCTGCCATAGAAATTATTTCGGAAGGAATAAAAAATAATCCAGACTCAGCCGAACTGTATTACAGAATGGTTGCCTACCTTTTTGCTGCACATCAGTTCAGTGAAGCACTCATCTATCTGGAAACTGCACTGAATTCTGATCCGGAGAAGCACCATATTCTTTTTGAATATCTACCTCAGCTGCACGAAAACAAGGTTATTGTTGATATTATTAATCGGTATACCCGCTAAAGGAATAATATAATTATTGAGGCCTTAGGTATTGATTTTTTTTTGGAAATTTGCCCAAAATTAATTGGGCCTTCATTTAAAAGGAAACATTTATTCCATGGCTTAGCCAATTATTCAAAACCAATAAAATAGAATGAATTATACTTTAAAAAATATCCCTGATCGTACACAAAAACCACGCGTTAATGGTCTAACAATGGTTATGGATAAAGGGCTTAGTGTTCGTCAGATAGAAGATTTTCTGGAAGTTGCCGGTCCGCATACTGATATTGTTAAATTAGGCTGGTCAACTTCATTTGTAACCCCTAATCTTGAGAATAAATTAAAAGTATATCGTGATGCACAGATTCCTGTGTATTTCGGAGGAACTTTGTTTGAAGCTTTTATCATTAGAAATCAGTTTGATGATTACCGAAAGATCCTAGATAAGTATGACATGAAGTTTGCTGAAGTATCCGATGGATCCATTACCATTCCTCATGATGAAAAATGTGAGTACATCCGAAAACTAAGTGATCAGGTTACTGTTATATCTGAAGTAGGATCTAAAGATGCTGCCAAGATCTTTGCTCCCTATAAATGGATTAGTTTAATGAAGGCTGAGATTGAAGCAGGGTCATGGAAAGTGATTGCTGAAGCTCGTGAAAGTGGCAATGTTGGTTTATACAGAGATTCAGGAGAAGTTAGGCAAGGCTTGGTTGATGAGATCTTAACTCAGATACCCGCTGAAACCATTATATGGGAAGCACCTCAAAAGGCACAACAGGTATGGTTCATTAAATTGATAGGTTCCAATATAAATCTTGGGAATATAGCTCCAGCTGATGTAATTCCTGTTGAAACTTTGCGTTTAGGGCTAAGAAGCGATACTTTCGATCATTTTCTAGATATGGAAGTTAAATAAACATCTCTATTCTTTATTTCTATAGCCCTAAGTTTTAATAGTTGTCATGAAGAAATACGGCCTAATCGGATATCCGCTAACTCATTCTTTTTCCAAAAAACACTTTACTGAAAAGTTCTTAAGAGAAGGATTGGATCGGTATCAGTATGAACTTTATCCTTTACCTAATTTGAGTGATCTGCCTGAGTTGATCAACAGCATTCCTGATCTTTGTGGCTTGAATGTAACTGTACCACATAAGATTGGAGTGATGTTCTATCTTGATAAAGTTGACCCTGCTGCCAAAGAAATAGATGCAGTAAATTGTATAAAGATAGTTAACCATCAGCCGGTCGAAGCTTTCTTCAATGGTGAACTTTCGTCTATGCAGGTTAGGCTTGAAGGGTATAATACAGATGCCTATGCTTTTGAAGAATCCTTAAAACCTTTATTAAAAAAGCATCATCATAAAGCATTGATTCTCGGTACCGGAGGAGCATCCAGAGCGGTTGCTTATGTGCTTAAAAAATTAGGTATTTCATATAAAAAGGTTTCTAGACGTGCTGTTGGTAAGCAGTTAACGTATAAAAAATTAAGTAAAGATATTCTGCATGATTATTTATTAATCATCAATACGAGTCCGGTAGGAACTGCACCAAATATTGATGAATGTCCTGATATTCCTTATGAATTTATTTCAGGCAAACATTTATTGTATGATCTGGTTTATAATCCGGCAGAAACCGAGTTTCTAAAACGAGGAAAAGCTAGGGGCGCTAGTATAAAGAACGGTTTAGAAATGCTTCATCTGCAGGCTGAAAAATCCTGGGAAATATGGAATAACTAATGAAGAGGAATTTTTTATTGAGCCTTTTTAGTAGCTGTATTCTTCTACTCTCTTGCGCTGGCGATTACTCTCCTAAACCTCGTTCCTATTTTAGAATTGATCTTCCTGAAAAGAAGTATCAGGTATATTCAGGTGATTGCCCCTATAGTTTTGATTTCCCGGTTTATGCACAAATTCTGCCCGATAAAGACAAAGAAGCAAAACCGTGTTGGATAGATGTACATTATCCTCAGTTTAATGGTCGAATTCATTTAAGTTATCAATCTTTTTCTACAAGAGAACAGTTCAATCAGCTAGTGGAAGATGCCCGAACATTTGCATTTAAACATACGGTAAAGGCAACAGCAATTGATGAAGCCATGATATCATACCCTGAAAAAAAAGTTTATGGTATTTATTATTCAATTGATGGCAATACCGCATCGTCTGTGCAGTTCTTTTTGACAGATAGTACTAAAAACTATCTGCGTGGTGCCCTATATTTTAATGAACAACCGCGACTTGATTCCATACAGCCAGTACTTGATTTTATTAAAAAGGATATTGATCAGATGATCAAAACGTTTAAATGGAAAAATCAATAACCTTGATTTTAAACTTTTTTAGGCAGTATGCAATCCTTTTGAGAGTATGTTTTCTTATATTCAAATCATAATTATCAAAGCTTATAACCTTTAGATAAAGATTTCAGTTTACATTAAAATCGAAAAATCTATGAAAATATTTTACACCTTCTTATTTCTCTTCCTAGTTCATTCCAATATTCAAGCACAATTGAGTAAGGATGAAAAAAGTATTATCGAATATATCAAAGCTCATTTTGGAGAGTCGGAAGAATTGCTGATCGAATCTGTAAATATTAACAGTGGTACTTTGAATACAGAAGGTGTTAAAAAGGTGGGAGCGATATACCGCAGGGAACTTGATAAACTAGGGTTTACTACGGAATGGGTCAATCTACCTGATTCGTTGCGCCGTGCAGGACATTTGGTAGCTACCCGAAAAGGTTCACAAGGGAAACGCCTTTTTTTGATCGGGCATCTGGATACTGTTTTTGAGCTGGATATGGCATTCAGCCCCTATACAAAATTAAATGACTCTACTGCTACCGGTCAGGGAGTGAACGATATGAAGGGTGGAAACATGGTCATGATCTCGGCACTAAGAGCTCTTCATTCTCTCCGACTTTTAGATAATACCCAGATTATAGCCTACTTTACTGGCGATGAGGAAAGTTCGGGTTCGCCGCATGCTGTGGCCAGGAAAGATTTTATTGAACGTGGCCGAACTGCTGAGATTGCTCTTGGTTTTGAAGGTGCACAGGGCTTAAATACTGTGGCTGTTGCCCGTCGTGGAATTGGTGGCTGGGTTCTAGATGTAAATGCTAAAACAGGACATTCTTCAGGAATTTTTACTGAGAGTGCAGGATATGGCGCTATTTACGAAGCTGCCAGGATAATCACTGAATTTCGCACTCAGCTAAAAGATGAAAAGTATCTGACTTTTAATCCGGGTTTAATGAGCGCCGGATCTGAGATCAGAGTTGATAAAGCCAATGCCAAAGTTGAGGCAATAGGGAAGACTAATATCATTTCTCCTGCCGCTTATGTTGCCGGAGATCTACGCTTTATTTCAGAAGTTCAGCGTGATAAAGCAAGAGAGAAGATGAAGGCAATTACTGCACAGAGCCTGAATGGTACTAGTTCTACTATTACTTTTACCGATGGGCTTCCAGCAATGGAGCCAACAGAAGGCAATTACAGACTGGTAAAATACCTGGATAAAATATCCCGTGATATGGGGATTGGTGCAACACTGGCAGGTGATCCTGGGTCTCGCGGTGCAGGGGATATTTCTGATATTGCCAAATATGTGGATTGCCTGGATGGAATGGGTGCTTCAGGAGGCGGAGCACATAAGCCGGGTGAAGTGGTTGACTTAAAGGAGTTGCCTATCCTTGTACAGAGAGCAGCCTTAATGATTTATCGCCTGAGTCGTGCAAATTCATCATTAAACTGATTAAGATACAGCATGCTCAAAATGTCTGGAGCAATATTCTGTATCGGAATGAGTGGAATTTGGTACTTTTGTAATTATGATCCAAATTAAGTCATTCGCATTTAATGCTTATCAGGAGAACACCTATATTCTTTTCGACCAAACATCGGAATGTGTGATCATTGATCCTGGAATGTATACAGGTGATGAGCAAAATGAATTTTTGAAATTTATTTCCGACAATAAGCTAAAGCCAGTTTTACTTCTGAACACACATTGCCATATCGATCATGTTTTGGGTAACAAATTCGTTTTTGATACGTATGGACTATTGCCCCAATTTCATAAGGGAGAGGAAATTGTTCTGAATTCAGTTGTATCCTATGCACCTCAAATGGGAATTCGCTATGAAGTTTCACCCCTTCCTGAAGTTTTTTTGCCTGAAAGTGGCACGGTTAACTTCGGTGAATCTGAGCTTGAATTGATATTTTCACCCGGTCATTCGCCTGCTCATTTATGTTTTTACAATGTAAAAGACTGCTTTTTGATTGGTGGCGATGTGTTGTTTTATCGAAGTATTGGAAGAACTGACCTTCCAGGTGGCAATCATGAATTGCTGATCACCAATATCCGTGAGAAACTATTTGCTTTACCAGATAATTGCAGGGTTTATCCGGGGCATGGGCCATCAACCAGTATCGGATTTGAGAAGCAGTATAATCCTTTCCTTAGCTGATGCAATCAAACTAAAGACAGATAATTTGAACACCTCCTATTATATCGCCAAAAGGTATCTGTTTTCTAAGAAATCGGTCAATGCCATCAATTTTATTTCAGGGATCTCCATGCTTGGCGTTTTTGTAGGAAGTGCGGCGCTTATCATTATTCTTTCAGTATTTAATGGTTTCGAAAACATTGTACTTTCTATGTACAATACGTTTAGTCCGGAACTGCGGATCGAAGCCCTCAAAGGAAAAACCTTTGATCCTAGGAATACTCATTTCCTGACTTTGAAGAATGATAAACGTATTATTAACTATACTGAAGTATTACAGGAAAAGGCTCTGGTACGCTATGGTGAAAGCCAATCTATTGCTCTGGTAAAGGGCGTTAGCGAGGGTTTTACGAAAAATAAAAGCGGACTAGATTCAGTAATTTCTAGTGGAAGTTTTACCTTATGGTCTAGGGGTCAGGATATGGCAGTGATAGGTTATTCGTTACAAAATTTTTTATCCATTAACCTCAGTAATGAATTTCAAAGTCTCAATGTTTATTCACCCAGAAAAGGTGCTTCAAACTCATTGAATCCTGCCGATGAGTTTAATGTGCGTTCCATTTATCCATCCGGAGTTTTTGCTGTTCAGCAGGAATTTGATAATACGATGATCGTTCCCATACGTTTTGCACGCGAATTGCTTGGCGAGAATAAACTCGTATCCTATATCGAG
>CAIJME010000241.1 GCA_903821625.1 uncultured Sphingobacteriales bacterium
TCAAATTTCAAACCTGTTAATAATTCTCGATGACCTATTCTAGGGGATAAAACCAAAATTGCTATAAAATAAATAAGCTCCTGATGGGCAGGAGCTTCTCTAAACTAACCAATTATAAACCTGTTGAATAGGTTCGCTGTAGGGGAAGGAGTCGAACCTTCACGAAGCAGTTATTTCCTTTTTACAGTATTTCCCAAATCTTCGCCACCGAGACGAGGAGGTGTGTCTGCCAAATTTCACCACCCTACAGTGTGTAAGCAATTAATTATCAAATGCTTAATGTAAATGTAACTAATAGCTAAATTTTTACAAATATTTTAATAAACTATTTTAATTTTTACATAAACTATAATTATATTTCGCAATTATTAACAATTCATTAATACAAAATGGAAAACCGGAGCCAAAATTTCGAACTTGACAATCTGGACACTCAGATTTTATCTATACTAATGGAAGATGCAACAATTCCTTACACAGAAATTGCGAAGAAACTGATCGTTTCTGGTGGAACTATCCATGTGAGGATGAAAAAGATGCAAGATATGGATATTATTAAGGGTTCACACTTAATAATTGATCCTCAGAGAATTGGATATGATATATGTGCATTTTTAGGGATCTACCTCGAAAAGGGGTCACAGTATAAAGATGCTGTAGAAAATCTAAGAAAAATAAAAGAAGTAGTTGAACTTCACTATACAACGGGCTCATACAGTATGTTTGCAAAGATAATTTGCAGAGATACCAACCATTTAAGACAAGTTTTGAATGAAGACATTCAGGGGGTTAAGGGCATTCAGCGAACAGAGACTCTGATATCTCTTGAAGAAAGCATTAAAAGACAGATTACGCTCTAATTGATCAAAAAAAAGCATCCTGAATTCAGAATGCTTTTAAATAAAATCTTTTTATTAAGCTTCCTTATAAAGCACGCTTTTTACGGCTTTAATTACCTTTTCTGCATTCGGAAGTGCCTCGTTAATCAAAGTTGGTGCGTATGGCAATGGCACATCGGCACATGCAACGCGCAAAACCGGTGCATCAAGAAAATCAAAGGCATCTTTCTGAACTTTAAATGCAACTTCAGTGGCAATTGATCCTAATGGCCAGGCTTCTTCAACAAATACCATACGATTTGTTTTTTTAACAGAATTGATCACAGTATCGTAATCGATAGGACGAACCGTACGAAGATCAATCACTTCTGCATTAATTCCTTCTTTTGTTAGCTCCTCAACTGCAGGCATTACTACTCTTGAAAGCATTTTACCGAACGTTACTATGGTAACATCAGAGCCTTCTTTTACAATATTGGCTTTACCAATTGGAATGTAATATTCTTCTTCAGGAACCTCCCCTTTATCACCATACATTACTTCAGACTCCATAAAGATTACAGGATCTGGATCGATAATGGCTTGTTTTAACAAACCCTTTGCTTCATACGGAGTAGAAGGAACTACCACTTTTAATCCTGGACAATTGGCATACCAGTTCTCAAAATTCTGAGAATGCTGAGCACCTAACTGACCGGCATTCCCTGTAGGACCTCTGAAAACGATTGGGCATGAAAACTGACCACCACTCATACTTAACACTTTTGAAGCTGCATTAATTACTTGGTCAATTGCTACAAGAGAAAAATTAAATGTCATGAACTCAATGATCGGATTCAATCCGTTCATTGCTGCACCAATACCTATTCCTGCAAAACCTAATTCAGCAATTGGAGTATCAATAACTCTTTTAGCGCCAAATTCGTCAAGCATTCCTTGACTTACTTTATATGCTCCATTATACTCAGCAACTTCCTCTCCCATCAAAAAAATCTTATCGTTTTTGCGCATTTCTTCATTTAATGCTTCACGAAGTGCTTCTCTGAACTGTATTTCTCTCATGTTAAAAATCAATTTTTTGGAAAGCAAATATAAGGCTATGAATTGTGAATTACGAAGGATTAATTACGAATTACGTAGGATTAATGACGAATTACGAAGGATTAATCCGTAATTATCTATCTACCTCTGACAAATCCCCTTAAAATTACAGTATTTACATGCATCCACATTACTAGTCTGCCGGAAAGGAATAGACGCATCAAACAGCTCATTGAGTTTTTCCTTTAGCTTGATTTCAAACTGATCTTTGAAATCTGCAAGATTCTCATCCCTGAGTACAATGTTATCTGGTTTGTTCTTCTTTAAAAATAGAGTGCCATCCGAAAAATCTTTTACAGTATAAAGATGCGGCTCTACTTGATGGACA
>CAIJME010000242.1 GCA_903821625.1 uncultured Sphingobacteriales bacterium
ACCCGCTTAACAGGATCAGGCTTGTCTATTACAGAATGGAAGCCCATTTTAGGAGCATTTCCACCAATGAATGAACAAGCATGGCTAGATGCTTTTAATAAATATAAAGAGATTGCTCAGTTTAAACAGCTCAATAGTCAATTCTCTTTAAGTGATTTTAAGTTTATATTCTTTTGGGAATGGCTTCATCGCGACTGGGCAAGGTTTATGGGATTAGTATTCCTTTTTCCATTCATCTACTTCCTTATAAGTAAAAAGATTCAGCGAAATATGGTTAAACCAATGATCATTCTATTTTTGCTTGGTGGTTTACAAGGTGCAATAGGATGGATCATGGTTCAAAGTGGGCTAAATGATGAAAATTTATATGTGAGTCACATTCGTCTGGCTATTCACTTTATTTCAGCATTGATACTCTTATGCTATGTGTTTTGGTTTGCATTAAAACTAAGCATTTCTGAAAATCAAGTGCTACATGTTCCTGAACTTAAAAAAATCAATGTTTTTATATTGGTAATCCTTACTTTTCAGTTAATATATGGAGCATTTATGGCTGGATTACATGCCGCATTTGCTGCAATTACCTGGCCCGATATCAATGGAATGCTTTGGCCCTCAGGTATGTTTAGTCAGGGAAGTTTCCTAGAAGATATCACACATAATCTGATCACTGTGCAATTCATTCATAGGGGAGTTGCTTATATCATTTGTATTCCAGTTATCATTTGGTTTTTAAAAGCTAAAAAATTGGCTCCAGGTACTTTATTGTATAAGGTCAGGTTTATACCTGTACTTTTATTAGTTATTCAAATACTTTTAGGGGTACTCACAGTTTTAAATACTGCCTCAGAAATTCCATTGATTTATGCGATTTTGCACCAGTTTGTGGGAATGTTATTCCTGCTTTCATCGGTGTATACCTTGTTTTTAAGTAGAGGAAAATTTTCCAGATTTTAAAGGTTTTTAGTGCCGCAACCTTGGTTGCCTTATTTTTCTTGACTGTCTGTTGACATTCATATTTTTAAAAATTCGGAAAAGGTTTGTCGCTAATTAAATTTTATTGATATTTGTTTTAATAATGAAACTAAAGCAAATATATACGATCTGGTGGTGGCAAATGTTCAAACATTCGGCAATCAGTTAGGTATATATTTTTCGGTATAAAGAAAATAATACTAAGGGTTGCTCAAAGAGCAACCCTTTTTTATTATAAAATAAATTTGAGTTAAAATCAGTGCAAATCTCTAGGTATAAGATATCTAGCCAAAGCGTCTGAAATATAAAATGGTATGAAAAAAATATTGAATCACCTGTTTGAACAAAAGACCTTTGGAAAGGATGAATCGAAGGAGATTTTGACAAACATTTCACTTGGAAAATACAATAACTCACAAATGGCAGCATTTATGGCTGCTTATTGCATGCGTAATATTACTGTTGATGAACTCGAGGGTTTCAGAGATGGGATGCTGGAATTATGTTTGAAGGCTGATCTGCATGACTATGAATTGATTGATCTTTGTGGAACAGGCGGCGATGGTAAGGATACTTTTAATATTTCAACTCTTGCCTCATTTATAGTAGCAGGTGCTGGTTATAAGGTTTCAAAGCATGGGAATTACGGTGTTTCTTCGGGATGCGGTTCATCAAACGTTATGGAATATCTTGGGTATAGTTTTTCAAATGACACAGATCATTTGAAAAAATCGTTAGATAATGCTGGAATTTGCTTTTTACATGCGCCATTATTTCATTCGGCAATGAAAACTGTTGCACCTATTAGAAAGGAGTTGGGTGTGAAAACTTTTTTCAATATGTTGGGGCCACTTGTTAATCCTGCTAGACCTAAATATCAAATGGTCGGTGTATTTAGCCTTGAGCTGGCGCGTTTGTACGCCTATCTGTATCAAAAATCAGATACGAAGTATACTATTGTGCATGCACTTGAAGGATATGATGAAATATCATTAACCTGTGATTTTAAAACTTTTTCTGCTTCTGGTGAACATATTCATTCAATAGCAGAGTTAGGATTTGAGAAAATTGATCCCGGAAAAATTGGTGGAGGGAGTACAGTTAAAGATTCAGCTGATATTTTTAAAGCTGTTTTAGAAGGTGAAGGAACTACTGAGCAAAATAATGTTGTGGTCTGTAATGCAGCTGTTGCTATCCGAACAATTAAACCTGAACGGTCTTTTGCCGACTGTTTTTATGAAGCAGAAGAGTCATTGCAAAGTAAGAAAGCCCTAAATAGCTTTAAGAAAATGTTATCATGAAAATAAAGGTTTGCGGAATGAGGGATTCGGGCAATATCATTGATCTTGCTCAATTGAAGCCAGATTACCTTGGATTGATTTTTTATGCTCAATCCAAACGCTTTGCAGCAAATCTGGATAAAAGTATATTAAGCTCATTGCCTGATTCTATCAAGTTAACAGGTGTATTTGTTAATGAAATAATTGATGAAATAATAAGCAAAATTGATGAGTATGATTTAAATGCAGTTCAACTGCATGGTTCAGAATCGGTGATCTATTGCCAGCAGTTGAAAAAGCTGCTCAGTGTTAGCTTACCATTTAAAAAAATTGAAATTATAAAAGCATTCGGTATTGATACTAGTTTTGATTTCAATCAGCTAACACAATTTAACGAGGAGGTTGATTATTTTTTGTTTGATACTAAAACTACCGAACATGGGGGATCCGGTATAACCTTCGATTGGAAAATATTAGATCAGTATAACGGACTGAAACCTTACTTTTTGAGTGGTGGTTTAAGTCCTGAAAATATCGCTGAGATCAGTAATTTAAAGTCTGAGCAGTTATATGCTATAGATCTGAATAGTAAATTTGAATTGGAGCCAGGGCTTAAAGATATCAGTAGTCTTAAATCCGTATTTGAATTAATAGGTAAATAAAACTAGTCTGAAAAGGCAAAAATATACGATATGAACAGAGAATTTATAAGCAGTTCGATTAAATGGGGAGTAAACCCTAAGGGGTATTTTGGCGATTTTGGTGGAGCCTATATTCCAGAAATGTTATATCCAAACGTAGAGCAACTCACGCAACAATATCTCAACATCATTTATGAACCTGATTTTCAGGAAGAGTTCCATAATTTGTTGAGGGATTATGTGGGTAGGCCTTCTCCTTTATTTCATGCGGAGCGTTTATCTGCAAGATATGGTACCACAATTTATCTCAAAAGAGAGGATCTGAATCATACCGGTGCCCATAAGATCAATAATACTGTTGGTCAGATTTTACTAGCCGATCGATTGGGAAAGAAGCGGATTATCGCTGAAACTGGAGCAGGTCAGCATGGCGTTGCTACAGCAACTGTTTGTGCGCTTAAGGGCCTGGAATGTATTATTTACATGGGCGAAGTTGATATTGAAAGACAAGCGCCAAACGTAGCTAGAATGAAAATGATGGGAGCAAAGGTTGTTCCCGCAGTTTCGGGTAGTAAAACCTTAAAGGATGCAACTAATGAAGCGATGAGAGACTGGATCAATAATCCAATTGATACTCATTATATTATCGGTTCTGTTGTTGGTCCACATCCTTATCCGGATATGGTTGCACGATTCCAATCTATTATTTCGGAGGAGACCAAGAAACAGCTTTTTGAGAAGACAGGTTCTGAAAATCCAGATATTGTCATGGCATGTGTTGGTGG
>CAIJME010000243.1 GCA_903821625.1 uncultured Sphingobacteriales bacterium
AGATTGTTTCCTGAAGTACCAAAAAATCATCCTGCAAATGGTTCTATTATCATGAACTTTTCGGCAAATATGCTGGGCTTAGATAATGCTGCAACACCGGTTGGCTTAAAGGCCATGCAGGAATTACAGGAATTAAACCCCCAGAAAGATACAGCCAGTAATGCGCAGATCATGTTCCTTGTTCTTAATACCGCCGGAATTACGTTGATCCCTACGGGAGTAATTGCTTTAAGAATGGCTAATGGTGCGGCTAACCCTGCAGATGTATTCATTCCTTGCCTGATTGGCACTTTCATTTCATTTTTAGCGGGAATGATCGCAGTGGCTATCTACCAGAAGATTAATCTGCTTCAGCGACCAATACTCATTTTCTTTGGTGGTTTCATTGCATTGATGTCTGGACTCTATTTTTGGCTTGGCTCACTTCCACCAGAACAGATTCAAGTATATGCTGGTCTTTTAGGCGGTATAATTATTTTTTCAATCATTACTTTGTTTATTGTTTACAGTGCATCAAAAAAGGTAAATGTGTATGAAGCCTTTATAGATGGAGCAAAAGAAGGTTTCAGTACCTCAATTATGATTATTCCATTTTTAATAGCAATACTTGTTGCCATAAGTGCCTTTCGTACAACTGGTTGCATGGATTATGTAGTTAATGCGATTGGTTCACTAGTTGCATTATTTGGACTTGACACGTCGTTTGTTCCAGCTTTACCTGTAGGATTAATGAAAACCCTAAGCGGTGGAGGTGCCAGAGGATTAATGGTTGATGTAATGAAAACCTATGGTGCAGATTCATTTCAAGGCAGACTTGCAAGTATCATTCAGGGATCTTCTGAAACTACTTTTTATGTACTTGCAGTATATTTTGGTTCAGTAGGCATTAAAAAACCAAGATATGCTATAGTATGTGGTTTGATTGCCGATGTTGTTGGTTTGATCGCTGCGATTTTTCTGGCCTATTTATTTTTCGGACATACGATAAAATAATATGAATTTGAGATTTCTATATCCTGATCATACATGAATAACCACTTACAATTAATCTTTTATTAAGAGGAAGCATCTTTCGGGTTTCAAAATATTATCTCGGGATACCAAAAATATTAGTGATCTATTTCACTATCCAAACAATAAAATAGCAATGATTAAAGTTACGATGACATTAAATCCCTGTGCTATCAAAAATGCAAAAAATGGCTTTTTACTCTGTTTAGAAAATAAATCGGTAAAATTAGTTTCCAGCCCAATACTGGTAAATGCCAAGGCAAACCATAAGCCCTGCAAGTTTTTAAGACTTCCTTTTATCGTACTTATTGAATCTTGACTTAACAAAAATGAAAAAACAAGTGATGCCGCAATAAATCCTAAAACAAACTTTGGAAATCTATCCCAAATAACTTTTAAGGTAGGTTTAGTTTCTATTTGACCTGCTACAGGATTCTTACGATAAGACCAATAGATAGATATAGCAAAAGCAGCCAGACCCAGAAGTACATTCTGAGAAAATTTAACAATGGTGCTTATTTTTAGGGCCGTTTCACCAACCAATGATCCAGATGCCACTACTGCGCCTGTTGTATCAATACTCCCGCCTAGCCAAGCACCTGTAACTTCTTCAGATAAGCCATAATATTTAGCTACGATCGGCATAAAAATCATCATTGGGATTGCTGTGATTAAAACCATTGAAATCACATAAGATAATTTTTTAGAATCTCCTTTTATGGCTCCTGAGGTTGCAATGGCTGCTGATACTCCACAAATAGACACCGCGCTCGAAATCATCATGGTCAGTTCATCATCTATTTTAAGTTTTTTACATAGCCAAAATGCGAAATACCATACAGATAAAACAACAATAAGGGCCTGAATTAAGCCTAATGAGCCTGCTTTTAAAATATCAGCAAATATGATACTGCTTCCAAGTAAAACAAGTCCAATTTTAACAAACAATTCGGTTGAAAGTGATGACTTTAACCAGTCAGGAAGTTTAAAAAAGTTGCCAATTACAAGTCCTAGGGTCAAGCTAAAAATGACTGCTTCTAGATTGACAGATTTTACAGCCGTATTTCCAGCCAGTACCAAAGCCAAAATGGTAATCAAATAAACTACAGGAAAACCTAGAGCAAAATTTTTCACAGATTTACCAGTCAGAATTGCGCCAAAAATTGCTGCAAGAAGCACAAATACGAATTGAAAAGCAATTAGGCTTAGGTTTTCAGGACCTAAGACATTTTGAAATAGTTCAGTAGCACTTGCCCAGTTAAACACCGGAACTTTTAAAACGACACCCAATAATGAAATAATGATGATCAGAGCGCCAAGGATAACCACTGTCCAGTCTTCGTGAATTTCAAACTTTTTTTGTACAGTCATAA
>CAIJME010000244.1 GCA_903821625.1 uncultured Sphingobacteriales bacterium
CAAATGATATCGAAAATATTGAGGTTTTGAAAGATGCAGCTTCTGCTTCTATTTATGGAGCAGCTGCGGCTAATGGTGTTGTATTGATTACTACCAAAAAAGGAAAAATCGGTGCTACTGTAACTAACTTTTCTGCTCAGCAGGGTGTTATGCAAAATATTGCCCGTTATGATGTGAGCAATGCACAGCAGTACGCTCAATTAATGGTTCCGGCAGCTGTAAATGCAGGTGTAGCTCTATCGTCTGCAGAGGCATTTTTTGGAAACCCAGCAAACGCAAGTGCTCCAAGCACTAATTGGTTCGATGCTATTGTACGCGATGGTAAATCAAGAATTTATGATTTATCGTTCTCTGGTGGTGATGCCAAAACAAGTTTCTTTGTTTCGGGTTCTTATACCGATCAAGATGCTCAGGCTATTCAGGCGTTCTTCAAAAGAGGTACCGTCAGAGCTAATCTTGGACACAAGGTTAACGATAAACTAAGTATCAATTCCAATATTTCAATGACTGCGTCTAGAGTATTTGGTTCAATTTCCGACGGTGCCTTTGTAAACAGTCCGTTTTATTATCCATTTACTTTACGTCCAGATGTGCCGATTTATCAGCCTGATGGAACTTATACACAAGGAGCTGCATTAAAGGCTGGTTTCGCATATAACATCGTTCAAGGTGCATATGATGAAGTCAGGGTAGGTAATGCCTTACAAAGCGTAAGTAATTTCTCTGCTACTTATAAAGTCACGCCTTCCCTTTCAATTACCGGATTTGCTGGTATTGATTTCGTTGATACGCGAGATGATAACCAACGTCCTGCTACTATTCCTGCATTTGCTGGTAATGGTGGTACTTCTTCGGTTGTTAACACTCGTAATCTTGATTTTAACTCAAACGTAACGGCCAACTGGAATAAAAGTTTTGGAAGTCACAACTGGGGTGCATTATTCGGTGGTGAATTAAAGGAGCAGAATGTAGAGAGTGCTTCAGCTACAGGTTCTGGATTCCCTAATCCTTTTTTCAGAAGTTTACAGAATGGTACTCCGCTTACAATAGCAGGATTTTTCACTGGATATAAAAAAGCAGGTTTATTCTCTAAGCTTAACTACGACTACAAAGAAAAATACTATTTATCAGGTACTTTAAGATATGATGGTAGTTCACGTTTTGGTCTTGAAAAACAATACGGACTATTTGGTGGTGTAACTGGTACTTGGAGAATTTCAGGTGAAGATTTTCTAGCCGACAATAAAACTATTTCTGATTTAAAACTTCGTGCAAGTTATGGAGTGGTTGGTAATGATCAAATTTCAGATTTTGCATCTCGTGCATTGTTTGGTGCCGGTGGTGCTTATCTTGGTGCTAATGGTATCCGTCCTTCTCAATTGGGTAATGCAAATTTATCATGGGAAACGGCTGCTACAACCAACGTTGGTTTAGATTATGGATTATTTAGCAATCGTATAACCGGTAGTATTGATGTTTACCGTAGAGTAAACTCTGACCTTTTATTGAGTCGTCCTTTGGTTTCTGATTCAGGATTTGGATCGATTAGTGAAAACATAGGAAAGGTTCAAAATGAGGGTATTGAATTTGGTTTAAACACAATCAATTTAGATACAAAGTCAGGTTTTAAATGGTCTTCTGATTTTAATATTTCATTCCAAAGAAATAAAGTTTTAGAATTGATAGGTGGACAGGATCGTATTGGAACTTCTTACTTTGTAGGAGAGCCAATTGATCTAATTTATACTTATGGATGGGCTGGAGTAAATCCTGCCGATGGTAGACCAATGTGGTATGATGTAAATGGTCACTATACCTACAACTTAGTTGCGGCTACCGATCAAAAAATTCAGGGCACAAGATATCCTAAATTCTTTGGTGGATTTAATAATACAGTTTCCTATAAGAATTTAAGTCTTGATTTTCTATTTCAGTATCAGTATGGAAATAAATCTTTTGTTTCTATTTTCCAGTCTATTTGGAATTCAGGATATTCTGATGATAACCAGATTGCTTCTCAGTTAACTGAACAATGGCTTGCACCTGGACAGATAACAGCTGTTCCAAGAGCATTACGCCAGACTCCACATCTTAATAATTCTGGCGGATTATCTAATGCTATAACCACAGGTTCTACCAGGTATTTATATGATTCATCTTATATTCGTTTAAAAAATATAACGCTTTCATATAATCTTCCGGCAAGTATAGCTTCTAAAGTTAAGTTGCGTAACATCCGTGTATTTGCTACAGGAATAAATGTGTTAACATTTACTAAATATCCTGGTTTAGATCCGGAGGTTCCAATTGGATTAAACGAAATTGGAAATAATCCACAGGCCAGAACTTACACTGGTGGACTTCAAATAGGTTTATAATTTATAATTTGAAAATTATGTATAAGAAAATATTAGCTGTATCTGTTCTGAGTCTGGTTTTAGCCGGAACCTCATGTA
>CAIJME010000245.1 GCA_903821625.1 uncultured Sphingobacteriales bacterium
GAACATCACAGCAGGTCTTCGTTTTGAATTGCCAACATATCCTGATGTACCTGAAATAAAAACACATCCTTTAATTGCTCCATTAAGTTTTTCTCAGGGAAGAAAAATAGATACTGGTGTTTTACCTAAAGAAAGAATTATGTTCTCTCCAAGATTAGGTTTTAATTATGATATTAAAGGTGATCGCTCTTTACAACTAAGAGGTGGTACTGGTATTTTCACAACAAAAGTTCCTTTTGTTTGGATCGTTGCTCAGTCTGGTGATGCTGGTTTAATTCAGTTTACCCAAAACTGGAATGGTACTGCCAATACTCCGGGTCCATTCAGTGTTGATGTTAGAAAATACTTACCAGCAACTCCTCCTGCAGCCGGTACATCCATTCCCGCTACTATTAGTGCTATTGATCCAGAATTTAGATTTCCTCAAACCTGGAAAAGCAGCTTAGCTTTAGATGCTAAATTGCCATGGGGTATTATTGGTACTTTAGAAGGTATCTATAATAAGGATCTGAATATTGCAAAAGGATTCAATGTCAATCTAGTAGATCCAGCTGCTTTGAATGTTACAGGATATCCTGATAACCGCCCAATGTATCCAAATGCTAACGTAGACAAGTTTATCAATAAATTGACGAGTACAGGACAGGCAAGTGCAACTGGTACAGCGGCATTAAATCCGGTTGTTTTGGATAATTCAAATGAAGGCCATTCATGGTTCCTTACTGCAACATTAAACAAATCTTTCAATAAAGGATTATCAGCTACTTTATCTTATACCAGAAGTGAGCAAAAAATACTTTATGATGGTAATGGTGATCAATTGTTTAATACATGGTCATTAACTCAAACTTCACGTACTGGAAATAATCCAGGTTTGAGCTATTCAAACTTCAATGTTCCTCACCGTGTAATTGCAGGTCTTAATTACCGTAAAGAATACTTCAAGAATCTAGCTACTTCTGTGTCTATGTTCCTTGAGGCATCACATCAAGGTAGGTTCTCTTATACGTATTCATCTGATTTCAATCGTGATGGTCAAACAAATGATTTGATTTACATTCCTAAGGATCCTTCTGAGATTACTTTTGCTGCTCGCCCTGCTTCTACAGCAACAAGCAATGTGGCTTATACTGCACAGGAGCAAAGTGACCTATTCTTCGCTTATATTGAGCAGGATGATTACCTTAAAAAGAATAAAGGAAAATATGCTGAGCGTAGTGGTGCTAAACTGCCCTGGAGAAACCAAGTTGATGTCAGATTAACTCAGGAATTATTTAAAGATTTTGGAAAAAGTAAAAATAATTTCCAATTCACTATTGACATCATGAATTTTGGTAACTTATTGAATAGCAAATGGGGTACAGTTGATTTTGTTCAAACTGCAGCAGTTCTCGTTCCTCAAAACGTTTCAGCTTTAACACCTGGTGGAACAACTAAGCCTACATTCTGGTTAAATACATTCAATAACAAACCGGTAGGTTCAACTTTTGGAACTTCACAAACTTTTGCATCTACTTATTACATGCAATTCGGTTTCCGTTACAATTTCCAATAATATTTTTTGGATTATTAAAAGACCCGCTTCGAAAGTTGCGGGTTTTTTTTGTTCTTTATTATTTGGAACATTTTCAAATGACTGTTAAGGTATTATATTTGCTTAACCAATTTTAACAAATAAAACTTATGAATCGATTTAAATATGCCTCATTAATACTGTTGGCATTTGTATTATTGTTGGGTCAACCTGTAAAGGCCGACGAAGGGATGTGGCTTCCAATGCTTATTGGGAAGAACTATGAGCAAATGAAGAAGCAAGGGTTTAAATTAACTCCTGAAGATCTTTATAGTGTCAATAAAGCAAGTATTAAAGATGCCATTGTTTCATTTGGCGGTTTTTGTACCGGAGAGATTGTGTCTAAAAATGGGCTAATCTTTACTAATCATCACTGTGGTTATGATGCTGCTGCATCTAATTCTACCCCTGAAAATAATATTCTAGACAATGGTTTTTATGCTAAATCCTTCCAGGAAGAAAAACCAATCAAGGGTTTATTCGTTCGCTTTCTTGTTCGAATGGAAGATGTTACGCCTAAAGTTATGGCTGCATTAGTTGGCGT
The DNA here is from genome assembly GCA_903821625.1 of uncultured Sphingobacteriales bacterium. GTDB lineage: Bacteria > Bacteroidota > Bacteroidia > Sphingobacteriales > Sphingobacteriaceae > Daejeonella. Next base: position 2,118 of record CAIJME010000245.1, read on the forward strand.
TGAAGAGAAAGATAAAGCTGCAAAAATTGCAGAAATCACTAAAAAAATCACAACTGATGCTACTATAGGCACTTCTATGGAAGCTGACGTCAGAGATATTTATAAAGCAAATCAGTTCCTTTTGTTTATATATGAACGATTTAATGATATCCGTTTAGTAGGCATACCTGCACAATCCATTGGTAAATTTGGTGGAGATACTGATAATTGGGAATGGCCTCGCCATACCGGCGACTTTTCTGTATTTCGTGTGTATGCTGACTCAGAAAATAAAGCTGCCCCATATTCAGTAAATAATAAACCTTATACGCCTAAAAAATCACTTCCTATTTCTATTAAAGGAATTAAGAATGGTGACTTTTCAATGGTTTATGGTTACCCCGGACGAACCGACCGCTATTTAACTTCGTATGGAGTGAAGATGGCAACAGAAAAAACAAATCCAACAATCGTTAAACTTCGTGATATCCGCTTAAAAGCATGGAAAGAAGAGATGGATAAAAGCTTGGATACGCGCCTTAAATTATCATCTCAATATGCAAATATTGCTAATTATTGGAAGTATTTTATTGGACAAACCGAGCAGTTAAAGCGATTAAAGATCAATGAAGAGAAGCAAAAACAGGAAGAAGATTTTACAAATTGGGCCGCTTCATCACCTGTAAATGTCAATTTGATAGGTGCTTATAAAAATGCATACGCAATATATGAGCCTTATGCAGTCCATATAACCTATGTTAATGAAGGTTTATTAGCATCTCCATTCATTCGTAATGCTAATCAAATTGGAAGTATGATCAAGGCTATGAATGCCCGAAAAGCAGACCCTGCCTTTCAAACTCAGGTAAAGCAGAATTTTAATGACCTAGTGAATAATTACCAGAGTACCTATTCTGAAAATGCTGATAAGAAGATTTTTGCGCAAATTCTTACTTCATTTTATCAGGATGTACCTAAATCGCAACATCCTAAATTCATTACCCTTATTTCGGAAAATTATTGGAAAGGTTCAACTGAAGCAACTTTTAAAAATTATGCCGATCACTTATGGGAAAAGAGTAATCTTATAGATCCTGAAAAGATGCGTAAGTTTTTATCTAATCCAAGTTTAGAATCACTGGAAAATGATCCTGCCTATCTATATGCTTCAAATTTGATCCCTCAAGATTATATTAGAAATAATTTTGGCTCTGTTTTTTCTGATTTTCAACTTGAGAAAAATCGTTTGGATAATCTTTATCTAAAGGCATTAACTGAAAAGAATAAAGGTAATTTAGCTTACCCAGATGCGAATTCTACTATGCGTATTAGTTATGGCACTATTCAAAATTATAGTCCAAAGGATGGTATTATCTATGATATTAAAACATCAATTGATGGAATGGTTGCTAAGTATAAGCCAGGAAATGAGGAGTTCGATTTGCCAAAATCCTTATTAGAAGCCTATTCGAAACGAGATTTCAGAGAATATGCCGAAGCAGGTACACTTCCTGTTGGATTTATTAGTAATAATGATATCACAGGGGGCAATTCTGGATCGCCAGTTTTAAATGGTAACGGTGAATTAATTGGAATTGCTTTTGATGGTAACTGGGAAGCTATGAGTGGTGATATTGCATTCGATAAGCAATACAAACGTACAATTTCAGTAGATATTCGATTTGTACTTTGGTGCATCGATGTTATTGGAGGTGCCAAAAACCTAATTGATGAATTGGATATTAAAACCAATAAGCTAGCAGTTCCAAAAGATAAATTGATCCTGAAGAAACAATAATTTATAAGATACTTGTAAAAAAAAAGCCTTTTTGATAATTCAAAAAGGCTTTTTTGTGTATTATAGAATTTTAGTAATAGATAAATTCTCCATGTAGAGATCGAATAGTGACCTGCTTTGTTTCGGAATCCTCTACACGACCAATGATCTGCGCATTCACATTGAATTCTTCTGAAATATCAATGATCTCTTGTGCAATCTCTGATGGAACATAAAATTCCATTCTGTGGCCCATATTGAACACCTTGTACATTTCTCTCCAATCGGTTTTAGATTCTTTCTGAATGAGGCTGAAAAGGGGAGGAATAGGCATCATATTGTCTTTTATGATATGATACTTGTCAATAAAATGAAGAACTTTTGTTTGAGCTCCACCACTGCAATGAACCATTCCATGTATTTGAGAACGGTGTTTATCTAGTATTCGTTTAACTATTGGGGCATAGGTACGTGTAGGCGATAGAACTAGCTTTCCTGCGGTAATATCAAGCGCTTCATTGTAATGAGTAGCAGGAATATTAATACGGTCAGTTAACTTTTTAGAACCAGAGAACAATAATTCATAAGGCACTGCAGGATCATAACATTCCGGATATTTTTCTGCAATATACTTATGGAATACATCATGTCTGGCTGAAGTGAGTCCGTTTGAACCCATTCCGCCATTGTATTCTTTGTCCTAATTAGCCTTTCCATAAGATGAAAGTCCAACAATAACATCTCCGGGGCGAATTTGATCATTGGATAAGATGTCTGCTCGTTTCATC